>NZ_JBQKGW010000024.1:0-26047 GCF_052118625.1 Porcincola sp. LCP21S3_C12
TACTGACATCTCTTATCCCTTTTACTGTTTAAAGGTCAGTTCCTTAAATAAAACTTTTCAGAACTTTCAAGGTTGTTTCACTGTTCAGTTATCAAGGTACTCACATCACCGGTCAGGCTTACTTGTTTAATGAAGTTTGCTTCTCATCGGCGACTTGAATATAATACCATCTGACAATTCGGATGTCAACATGTTTTTAAATATTTTTTATTTTAGTTATTGTCATTTCTGAATGCAGATAACAGAAACAAATAACCACCATAAAGAAACAAGCTGGATCCTTGTCTTGATGATTGCAAATACAGCTTCGGTAAAAATGCTGCCGAAGCTGTATTTGCATATTCATTCAATTCCTTATGATATATCCATTTACCTGTCGAATGGACTGCATCACTTATCTCTCCAAATAATTCTTCCCTTATCCAGGTCATATGGAGAAAGTTCAATTGTAACCTTGTCCCCCGGCAGAATACGAATAAAATTCATCCTGAGCTTTCCGCTTATGTGGGCGAGCACGACATGTTTGTTTTCAAGCTCGACCTTGAACATCGCATTTGGCAGCTTCTCGAGGACGGTTCCTTCTACTTCGATAACATCTGATTTCGACATGTTGTCTCCCCCTTCATCTGTCTGACTGATTTCGGCTGTATACTCTCTTTATATGGATCAGGTCACTGTCTATCTTTGCTTCGTTCAGGAGATCACGAATCTCCGGTGTCACATTATAAATCAGCTGCAGATGTTTTTCATTCTTTCTCTTTGGTTTATTGACATGTGAATGGACGCCATCAGCAGCCAGTAACATTCCATTTCGGGCTCCCAATACAATATAAAGTCTGTCTCTGTCATGTCCGGCTTTTGATATTCCCAGGCATGGCAGAACTTCCGGATGATCCTTCTTCACTCCAGATACCTCCTGCATCTATATTCCCTCAGCCCACGTACGGAATATATGGTTTTGTCAGAGACAGGATCTCCGGGTCACCCTCTGTTATCAGTATGGTGTTCTCATAATGAGCCGCAGGCTTTCTGTCAGCCGTCACAACGGTCCAGCCGTCATCAAGCCAATCCACCTCCCAGGTGCCCTCTGCAATCATCGGCTCAATTGCAAGTGTCATTCCCGGAAGCAGTCTGATTCCTCTTGATTTCTGATGAAAATTAGGCACTTCAGGATCCTCATGCATCTGTGTCCCGATTCCATGTCCAACCAGATCTCGAATCACGCCATATCCAAAATTTTCTGCATAATCTCCGATTGCATTGCTGATTTCATGAAGATGATGCCCAGCCCTGGCATATTTTATTCCTTCAAAAAAGCTTTGTCTTGTGACATCCATCAGCTTCTGTTTATCGTCGGAGATCTGCCCAACTGCAAATGTCCTGGCGGCATCTGAGTGATACCCCTTGTAGATCAACCCGCAATCCAGCGAAATAATATCGCCCTCTCTCAGAATACGGTTTTTTTTCGGGATACCGTGAACAACTTCCTCATTCACGGAAGTACAGACAGCAGCCGGATACCCTTCAAAATTAAGAAAGCTCGGGATTCCTTCCTGTTCTCTGATCAGTTTTCGCGCCTGCATATCGATCTCCCAGGTGGATACACCTGGTCTGATCAACTGTTCCAATCCTTCGAATACTTTTTCAAGCCGATGGTTGGATTCTCTCATCAGCGCAATCTCATGTTGTGTTTTGATTGATACTGCCATATTGCTGCTCTCCTTCAACCCGTTCAGGAAACTCTGTCAGATGTACGCAGCCACTTTCTTCAGGCTTCGCCTTTTTTTGATAACTCACCACAGATCTCGCTGAATACTTCTTCCATGGGCTTCATACCATCAAATGTTCTCAGGCATCCAGCCGCCTGGTAATATTCAATCAGGGGCTGTGTCTGCTTATGATAGACATCAAGCCTCTTTTTCACAGTCTCCGGCTGATCATCTGCACGAACAATCAGTTCTGCGCCGCATACATCGCAGATCCCATCTTTCTTTGGTGGATTATACTGTACATGATATGTTGCACCGCACTTCGGGCACACTCTTCTACCACTCATGCGCCGGATAATGTTCTCATCCGCTACCTCGATATCGATTGCATAATCAATCTCCGTACCTTGCTTTTTCAAGGCATCTGTCAGAGCATTCGCCTGGTTCAGCGTTCTTGGAAACCCATCCAGGATATATCCACGTTTGCAGTCATCCTGTGAGAGTCTGTCAGTCACAAGATCCAGTGTAAGCTCATCCGGAACAAGAAGTCCCTGATCCATGTAAGACTTTGCCTTTTTTCCAAGGTCAGTCTGATTCTTGATATTCGCTCTGAAGATATCTCCTGTCGAAATCTGAGGGATACCGAATTTTTCAGAAATGAACTTAGCCTGCGTTCCTTTCCCTGCTCCTGGTGCCCCAAGCATAATAATCTTCATTCTCTGCTCCTTTTGTCTTTAAACAACACAAAGTGTGCCCCTGTCCTGGGGGACAAGAAGCACACTTTGCTATGAATGTTTATGAATATCGTAAATTCATAAATTACTCACTGAGAAATCCCTTGTAATTTCTGACAACCATCTGGGACTCGATTTGCTGAATGGTTTCCAGGACGACTCCAACAATAATGATTAATGATGTTCCACCAAAGGAAACATCAGCATTGAAGACGCCATTGAAGAAAATCGGGATGACGACAACAATCATCAGGCCGACAACACCAATAAAGATGATGTAATTCAGAATCTTATTCAGATAGTCGGATGTTGGCTTTCCCGGACGGATTCCAGGAATAAAACCACCTTGCTTTTTCAGATTGTCAGCTACTTCAATCGGATTGAATGTGATTGACGTATAGAAATACGCAAAGAAAATATTCAGTACAACGTACAAGGCGAGTCCGATCATATAAACCGGATGAGAAAAATCAAACCAGTTATTCTGATTCAGAATGCCAAGCACAGTTGCTGCAATCCCACTTGCTGATTTTCCAACAAAACTAAGAATAATGGAAGGAATAGACATCAGCGATGAAGCAAAAATAACAGGGATTACGCCGGCAGTGTTGACCTTCAGTGGAATGTTGGATGACTGCCCAGCAACCATTCTTCTTCCCTGGACCTTCTTGGCATATTGTACCGGAATCTTTCGAACCGCATCATTAAGCAGTACAGTAAGAGCAACCGTCAGAAGGATGATGGCTGCAATAATGACAGCTGCCATTCCGCCTTTAGCAATCGATTTACCGCTAACAAACTGCTGCCATAGCGCTGTCATGTCCTGTGGCAGCCTTGAAACAATATTAATCAGAAGGACGATCGAAATACCGTTCCCTACACCGTTCTCAGTGATCCGTTCACCGATCCACATGACAAATGTGGATCCTGCTGTTAATGCAAAAATAACCGTAATCACACTCAGGAAATTATAGTTTCTGATCAGTCCACTGCGTCCAAAGCCCACCGCCATGGCAACACTCTCGAACAGAGAAAGTCCGACAGTCAGGATACGAGTGATCCTGGTCATCTTTTTTCTTCCATCTTCACCATCCCGGTGCATTTCTTCCAATGCCGGGATAGCGATTGTGAGAAGCTCCATGATAATGGATGCAGTAATGTAGGGTGTGATGTTCAGCGCAAACACAGACATCCGTTCAAATGAACCGCCTGTGAATGCACTGAAGAAACTGAATGCACCATTATTCTGCTGACTGAACCACCGGCTGAAATAAGTCCTGTCAACTCCCGGTACCGGGAGCTGAGATCCGAACCGAATGAGAATCAGCATCATAAAGGTATAAAACAGTTTTTTTCTGATGTCCTTTATCCGAAACATGTCGCGTAAAGATTTAAACATCAGATCACCTCTGCTTTTCCACCTAACTCTTCAATCTTTGCCTTCGCTGATGCACTGAACGCATTCAGAGATACATTCAGCTTCTTTGTCAGCTCGCCATTTCCAAGAACCTTTACGCCGTCCTTCGGATCACGGATGATCCTCTTTTCAAGCAGTGCTTCAACGGTCACGTCAGAGCCATCCTCGAATTTCTCCAGATCACTCAGATTGATCGTCTCAATGACAGCACGTCCGACATTCTTGAACCCTCTCTTCGGAAGTCTGCGATACAGAGGCATCTGACCACCTTCAAACCCAATTCTGGGTGCTCCGGAACGTGCCTTCTGACCCTTTGTGCCTTTGCCAGCAGTCTTATCGCCGCGGCCCTTTCGGAATGAGCCGCTGGTGACAGATCCTGCAGCCGGCTTCAGAGTTGATAAATCCATAAGTGTACCTCCTCTTAAGCTTCTTCAACTTTCACGAGATGAGAAACGTGAGCGACCATTCCTCTGACCGCTTTGTTATCCGGCATCTCAACTGTCTTGTGCATTTTGTTGAGCCCAAGAGCCTTCACGGTTGCTCTCTGCTCCGGAATCGCAGCAATCGGAGACTTTACAAGCGTGATCTTTAACTTTCCAGCCATAAAGCGTAACCTCCTTAAGCTAAGACTTCGTCAACGGACTTTCCGCGGAGACGAGCGACATCCTCAGGACTCTTCAGGCTCTTCAGTGCTTCAAGAGTTGCAAGGACTACATTCTGCTTGTTATTAGAGCCAAGCGACTTCGTACGAATATTACGGATTCCGGCAAGCTCAAGAACGGTACGTGCAGGACCGCCTGCAATAATACCAGTACCTTCCGGTGCCTTCTTCAGAAGGACAGCAGCACCGCCGAACTTTCCAATGTAATCATGCGGAATGGAACTATTCTGATCAAGTACAACTGAAATCAGATGCTTCTGTGCATCTTCTCTTCCCTTGCGGATTGCATCCGGGATTTCTGTTGCCTTCCCAAGACCAGCGCCAACATGACCATTGCCGTCACCGACTACTACCAGAGCAGCAAAACGCATGTTGCGGCCGCCTTTTACAACCTTCGTAACACGTTTGATGGCCACGACCTTGTCATTCAGCTCAAACTGGTTCGGATCAATGATCTCATGTCTCATTGTGTCTTCTCCTCCTCCTTAGAAATCCAGCCCAGCTTCTCTTGCTGCATCAGCAAGTGCCTGGACCTTGCCATGATAGATGTAGCCCGCACGGTCGAACACAACTTCCTTGATGCCCTTTTCCAGAGCTCTCTTGGCAATTGCAGTTCCAACAGCCTTGGCAGCCTCAACATCGTCAGTCTTCTCGAGGCTTTCCTTTACATCCTTCTGAAGAGTATTGGCAGACACAAGCGTTGCCCCTGTCTCATCATCAATGATCTGCGCATACATGTTTTTATTACTTCTGTAAACAGCAAGACGCGGTCTGGATGCGGTTCCGCTGATGCGGTTACGAATTCTTCTATGCTTTTCTTCGCGAATCTCAGCTCTTGATTCTTTGCTAACCATCGTGCACCCTCCTCCTTAATTATTTCTTACCGGTCTTACCGACTTTGCGTCTGATCACTTCAGTCTCATATTTGATACCCTTGCCCTTATATGGCTCAGGTTTTCTCTTCTCTCTGATCTCGGCTGCGTACTGACCAACCTTCTCCTTGCTTACACCGGAGACGATAATTTTATTTCCGTCCACCTTTGTCTCAATTCCATCCGGATCATCCATTTCAACCGGATGTGAATATCCGAGGCTGAGGGTTAACTTCTTGCCCTGCTTTACAGCACGATAACCGACTCCGTTCACCTCGAGCGTCTTGCTGAAGCCGTTCGACACACCTTCAACCATATTGTGAATCAAGGTTCTGGTAAGACCGTGCAGAGATTTCTCTCTCTTCAAATCATTTGGTCTGGAAACAAGAACCTCGTTGTCCTTCACCTCAATTGTAAGCTCCGGGACAAACGTCCTGACAAGTGTTCCCTTCGGTCCCTTGACTGTTACAACATTTCCATCTGCAACACTTACGGTAACACCCGCAGGGATTGCAACCGGCAGTCTTCCTATTCTTGACATGCCTCTTCCTCCTTACTTAGATTCTCGGAAGGCAGTTCGTCTCAGACGCTTGCCTTCTGTTTTCAGTAATATCTTGTTACCAGACAAACGCAAGGACTTCGCCGCCAACATGCTGCTTTCTTGCTTCCTTGTCGGTGATAACACCTTTGTTAGTAGACACAATAGCGATCCCAAGGCCGCCAAGGACCTTCGGCATATCCTCGCTTCCAGCATAGACACGAAGACCCGGCTTTGAAATTCTCTTGATACCGGAAATGATTCTTTCGTTCTTATCCTTGCCGTACTTCAGCGTGATATGCAGATTCTTCTGAACCCCTTCACCTGTGATTTCGTACTTTGCAATATATCCCTCATCCACCAGGATATTGGCAATTGCTGTCTTCATTTTTGAAACAGGTACATCTACTGTATCATGCTTAGCCATATTCGCATTGCGGATTCTTGTAAGCATATCTGCGATTGGATCATTCATTGCCATGTTAGTATCCTCCTTAGACTTGACGCGACAAATAGTTGTTTCTTCGAATATTACCAGGATGCCTTCTTGACGCCCGGGATCTCGCCTTTATAGGCAAGCTCACGGAAACAGATTCTGCAAACGCCATATTTCTTGAGCACGGAATGCGGGCGGCCGCAGATGCTGCAGCGTGTGTATGCTCTGGAAGAGAACTTCGGAGCGCGCTGCTGCTTAAGTTTCATAGAAGTCTTCGCCATTGAAAATGTCCTCCTTATTTCGCAAACGGCATATTGAAGAGTCTCAGAAGCTCACGACCCTCCTCATCTGTCTTTGCCGTCGTAACGAAAATGATATCCATACCTCTGACCTTGTCTACCTTATCATACTCAATTTCAGGGAAGATCAGCTGCTCCTTGATACCAAGTGCATAATTTCCTCTTCCATCGAATGCATTCGGGTTTACACCACGGAAGTCACGGACACGGGGAAGTGCAAGATTGACAAGACGATCCAGGAATTCATACATTCTGTCACCGCGGAGCGTAACCTTGCAGCCAATCGGCATGCCTTCACGGATCTTGAAGTTTGCAACGGAATTCTTTGCCTTTGTCTGAACCGGCTTCTGTCCCGTGATGATTGCCATGTCGTTCATTGCGGACTCAAGGACTTTTGCATTCTCCTTTGCTTCTCCGACACCCATATTCACGACAATCTTGTCAAGCTTCGGTACCTGCATGACATTCTTGTATCCGAACTTCTTGGTAAGTTCCGGTACAATCTCGTTTATGTACTGCTCTTTTAATCTGCTCATCGTTCTCCTCCTTTCCCCGATTAGTCAATAACCTCGCCGGTCTTCTTTGCAACGCGGACTTTTTTGTCCCCGTCCATCTTGAAACCGACCCTGGTAATCTCACCCTTTACAAGAAGCATAACGTTGGAAGCATCAAAATATGCTTCCTTGTTGACAATGCCTCCCTGCGGAGCACCTGCAGATGGCTTCTGGTGCTTCGTCACCATATTAATACCCTCGACAAGGATCTTGTCGTCCTTGAATCCAAGAACTTTTCCCTCCTTGCCCTTATCCTTGCCGGCGATGACTCTGACCATATCGCCCTTTTTAATCTTTCTCATGTTATCCTCCAATCCGTATGCAGATCATCTCTGCCTTACGCTTGTCTCTATCAAAGTACTTCCGGAGCAAGAGATACAATCTTCATGAATTTCTTATCACGAAGTTCTCTTGCGACAGGCCCGAAAATACGAGTCCCGGTCGGAGTACCATCGTCCTTGATAACAACACCCGCATTCTCATCGAAGCGGATATAAGAACCATCCTTGCGGCGTACACCCTTGACAGTGCGGACAACGACTGCTTTGACAACATCGCCCTTTTTCACAACGCCGCCTGGCGTTGCATCCTTAACCGCACAAACACATGTATCGCCGATGCCGGCATATCTCCTGGTTGAACCACCCATTACGCGGATCACAAGAAGTTCCTTGGCTCCGGTATTGTCCGCAACCTTCAGTCTAGTTTCCTGCTGTACCATTCCACGAATCCTCCTGATTATTTCGCTCTCTCAATGATCTTGACGAGTCTCCATCTCTTATCCTTGGACAGCGGTCTGGTCTCCATGACACGGACGGTATCACCGATATTTGCCTCGTTGTTCTCATCATGAGCCTTCAGTTTGTAAGTTCTCTTGACAATCTTTTTATACAGAGGATGTTTTACATGGTCCTCAACCGCAACAACGATCGTCTTATCCATCTTATTGCTGACGACGTGGCCTGTACGGGTCTTTCTAAGATTTCTCTCTTCCACGGATATCTCCTTTCAATGCACAGTTACTGTGCGCTTCCGGAAGCAAGAACCGTCTGGATTCTGGCAATGTTCTTGCGCACTTCTTTGATCCTGCTTGTGTTGTCCAGCTGATTTGTAGCGTTCTGGAATCTCAGGTTGAACAGTTCCTTCTTAGCAGCTACAAGTTCCTCGTTAAGCTCCTGAGCTGACTTGCCGCGCAGCTCCTCTACATACTTTTTACTCTTCACTGTTATCACCGCCTTTGATACCTTCGCGCGTAATGATCTTGCACTTGCAGGGTAACTTATGCATTGCAAGGCGCAGCGCCTCTCTAGCTACTTCCTCAGATACCTCGCCCATCTCAAACAGAACACGTCCTGGCTTGACGACCGCCACCCAGTACTCAGCGGTTCCCTTTCCGGAACCCATTCGTGTCTCTGCCGGCTTTGCAGTAACAGGCTTGTCAGGGAAAATCTTGATCCATACTTTTCCGCCACGCTTGATATAACGGGTCATAGCGACACGAGCTGCCTCAATCTGGATGGAATTGATCCAGCAGGGTTCTGTTGCAACCAGTCCATATTCACCGTAGGTAACCGTTGTTCCTCTGTTGCACTTTCCTGCCATGGAACCACGGAACTGTTTACGATGCTTTACTCTCTTCGGCATTAACATTATTTATCGCTCCCTTCTCTCTTAGACGGAAGTACCTCGCCTTTGTAGATCCAAACCTTTACGCCAAGCTTCCCGTAAGTTGTATGTGCCTCTGCAAAACCATAATCGATATCGGCACGGAGCGTCTGAAGCGGGATGGTTCCATCGGAATAGAACTCCTTGCGGGCAATTTCTGCGCCATTGAGACGGCCTGCAATTGCAGTCTTGATACCCTTGGCCCCAAACTTCATGGTTCTCCCCATAGCGCCCTTCATCGCGCGTCTGTAGGAAATACGATTCTCAAGCTGCTGAGCAATGTTTTCAGCTACAAGCTGCGCATCAAGATCTGGTTTCTTAACTTCCTTGATATCAAGGACAACCTTCTTGTCGGTCAGCTTCGCAACCTCTGCCTTGGTCTTCTCGATCTCTGCTCCCTGCTTGCCAATCAGGATTCCCGGCTTAGCTGTATAAATGGAAATCTTGACACGGTCAGAAGCACGTTCAATCTCGATTCTTGAAATTCCTGCGGAATACAGTTTCTTTTTCAGGAAGGTACGGATTGTATTGTCTTCCTTCAGGTTCTCAGAAAAGCTCTTCTTGTCAGCGTACCAGATTGAATTCCAGCCATCGATAACGCCGACTCTCATTCCATGCGGGTTCACTTTCTGTCCCATGATATCCTCCTTATTTCTCGTTCAGAACGATGGTGATGTGGCTCATTCTCTTCAGAATGCGGTATGCCCTTCCCTGAGCTCTCGGCTGGATTCTCTTCATAATCGGGCCTCTGTTCGCATAGCACTCATCCACATAGAGGTTATCACGTGACATGCCTTTATTGTTCTCGGCATTCGCGATCGCGGATTTCAGAAGCTTTGCAATCACTTCAGATGCATATCTTGGGTTGTATGTGACAATCGCAAGTGCCGTATTTACATCCTTGCCTCTGATCGCATCAAGCACGAAGCAAGCCTTCTGTACTGGAACTCTTGCATATGAAAGTTTTGCTGAAGGTCTCTCATCCCTCCTGGCGTTTCTCTCTCTCTTTACCTGAGATCTATGTCCCTTAGCCATAGATGTACTCCTTTCGTGAACTCACACTGCCTTCCTATGAGGTCTCCCTCAGGCCCATCCGGCAGTGCGCAGCGCCCTCCTCGGGCGAACTTACCCTGGGCCTGACAATGATTCTTCCTACGCTGTTATCTTACGGAGCTGGAGCTCTCCGACTTGTGTCCTCTGTAGGTTCTGGTTGCGACGAACTCACCGAGCTTGTGTCCGACCATGTCTTCGGTGATATACACCGGTACATGTCTTCTCCCATCGTGGACGGCAATCGTAAGCCCAACCATAGACGGGAAAATTGTGCTGCGCCGGGACCAGGTCTTGATGACTGACTTCTCGCCGGATGCGTTCATCGTATCAACCTTCTTCAGAAGGCTTGCATCAGCAAACGGTCCTTTTTTAAGTGAACGAGCCATTCTTATCCTCCTATATCACGCTGCAATCAGCTGATTGCCTTTCCGTTTCTTCTTCTCACGATCATCTTGTTGGAAGCCTTCTTGTGCTTTCTGGTCTTCAGGCCAAGAGCCGGCTTGCCCCAAGGTGTGCATGGTCCCGGACGTCCGACAGGTGCCTTTCCTTCTCCACCTCCATGTGGATGGTCGTTCGGGTTCATAACGGATCCACGGACAGTAGGTCTGATGCCCATATGGCGGATTCTTCCAGCCTTCCCGTAATTGATCAGGTTATGTTCGATATTTCCAACAATGCCGATTGTGGCTCTGCACTCCGGCGAAACCATTCTCATCTCTCCGGACGGAAGGCGGAGCGTAACATACTTTCCTTCCTTCGCCATCAGCTGTGCACCGTTGCCGGCCGATCTTGCCATCTGCCCGCCATGATGCGGATTCAGCTCAATATTGTGAACCATCGTACCGACTGGGATCATCGAAAGCGGCAGACAGTTTCCTGTACGAATTTCAGCCTTCGGGCCATTCATAACAGTCTGTCCAACCTTCAGTCCGTCCGGTGCAAGAATGTAAGACTTCGTACCATCGGTATAGCAGATCAGTGCAATGTTTGCTGTTCTGTTCGGATCGTATTCAATTCCGATCACCTTCGCCGGAATATCATCCTTGTATCTCTTGAAGTCAACGACTCTGTATTTTTTTCTGTTACCGCCGCCTCTGTGGCGAACCGTAATTTTACCCTGGTTGTTGCGCCCTGCGTTCTTGTTCAGGGAAATCAGGAGCGACTTTTCCGGTTTCTGCTTTGTGATCTCACTTTTGTCAGATCCGGTCATGTTTCTTCTGGATGGTGTATATGGCTTGTAAGTCTTAATACCCATGACTTCAATCTCCTCTCAATCAATCAGGCCGGATTATCGCGCCGGCCCTGCGCATAAGTCTTCTTGGTATCCTCAGGATCAGAGTCCCTCGAAGATCGTGATGTCCTTGCTGTCCTCAGTCAATGTGACAATGGCCTTCTTTGTCTTAGCGGTCTTGCCATATGCCTGAGCCATTGACTGGCGCTTATTCTTTGCCTGAATATTCAAGGTGTTGACCTTGGCGACCTTTACATCATCGAACATCTTCTCGACGGCTTCCTTGATCTGGGACTTGTTCGCCTCCGGGTTCACAAGGAAGGTGTACTTCTTGTCTCCCATAGCAGCCATGCTCTTCTCGGTTACTACCGGCCTAAGGATTACGTCATAATATTTGATATCAGCCATTATGCGTATACCTCCTCAATCTTCTTGACAGCATCTCTCGTGACGACGACATTGCCGTACTTCAAGATGTCATAGACGTTGATGGTATTTGTCAGAGCGGTCTTTACGCCAGCAAGATTTCTTGCGGAAAGAATCACATTCTGATCATTCTCGTTCAGGATTACAAGCGCTCCCTCAACCTTCAGGCTGTCGAGCACATTCTTCATATCCTTTGTCTTGATCTCCCCAAGCTTCAGCTCATCGAGCACATAAAGCTTGTTTTCCTGAACACGGGAGGTCAGAACGCTCTTCAGAGCAGCTCTCTTCTCCTTCTTGTTCATGGAGATGGTATAATCACGCGGAACCGGGGCAAACACAACGCCGCCGCCCGTGAACTGCGGAGCTCTCGTTGAACCCTGTCTTGCATGACCTGTGCCCTTCTGTCTGTACGGCTTTCTTCCACCGCCAGATACCTCCGAGCGGGTCTTGGCCTTCTGAGTTCCCTGTCTGTTTGCAGCAAGCTGCTGCTTGACAGCCAGGTGTACCAGATGCTCATTCACTTCAACGCCGAACACTGCATCGGAAAGTTCGATGGTGTCGACCTGTTTGCCTTCCATATTGTAAACTGATACGTTAGCCACAGTGATATCCTCCTTTCTGTATCGGTCCTGATCACTTCAGATCAGTCTTTGTCGTCTCCTTCAGCGTGACGAGCGACTTCTTCGGTCCCGGAACCGCTCCCTTGACAAGGATCAGGTTGTTCTCCGGATCGACCTTCACAACAACGAGGTTCTGGACTGTGACCTGGTCAACACCCATGCGGCCCGGCATTCCTTTACCAGGGTATACACGGCTCGGATCGGAAGATGTGCCGTTGGAACCAGCATGGCGATGATACTTGGAACCATGCTTCATCGGTCCTCTGTGGTTTCCGCACTTCTTAATGGAACCCTGGAACCCATGTCCCTTTGATACGGCCGTTGCATCGACATGATCGCCTTCCGCAAAAATATCAGCCTTAATCTCATCCTTTACATTGTAAGAGTCTGCCTTCTCAAAGCGGAACTCTCTCAGGTACTTCTTCGGGTCTACGCCCGCTTTCTCGAAGGCACCTTTCTGCGGCTTCTTGACAAGTTTTTCCTTCTTGTCCGCAAAGGCAACCTGAACAGCTGAATAGCCGTCATTCTCGGTTGTCTTGATCTGTGTCACGACACACGGTCCCGCCTGAAGAACGGTTACCGGAACAAGGCTTCCGTCTTCGTTGAAGATCTGCGTCATACCTACCTTTGTAGCTAAGATAGCTTTCTTCATGTTTTACCTCCTGTCAGCTACAGCGGATCGCTTTCGCGATCATCCTAGGAAAGATGCTGATTTATGCATCTCCTGCCGGGATTTGAACATCAGTTGTTCTTCATCTTGATATCAATATAAACGCCAGCCGGCATCTCAAGTCTGGAAAGAGAATCCACCGTCTTCTGTGTCGGGCTGGTGATATCAATCAATCTCTTGTGCGTTCTCTGCTCAAACTGTTCTCTGGAGTCCTTGTACTTGTGGACTGCGCGAAGAATCGTCACAACTTCCTTCTTTGTCGGAAGCGGGACCGGTCCGCTGACCTGAGCGCCCGTCTTCTTGACAGTCTCGATGATCTTGCCGGCCGACTGGTCAACCAGCTGATGGTCATAAGCTTTGAGTGTGATACGCATTACCTGTTTTGCCATAAAAAAAGTCGCCTCCTATTTCGCACTTTTTCTGCAGGACCTACGTCCTTACGTTTGAAGTACGACAAGCGGTGACTGTACACGCTTCCGGGCGTTTCCATCTCCCGGCCAGACAAAAAAGCCTTTTCAGGCTTTCTGACAGACGGGAACAACCCGTTGTTTCCGCATTCACGGACCTACTCTGTACAGTGACTTGTCGTCAGTCTGAAAACTTGACATTCGCTCCACGGAAAACCTGCGGAATCCCGCAGCAACCTCACGCTTCAACGCTATCAAGGTCACAACAGTTGAATTATATAAGAACACCCTTCTTTGTGCAAGTTTTATTTATCTGCCCTTGTAAAAAATATGTACTTTTTTTAATACATATCCGGGCAACTGTCCGATGAACCGTTCTGTTTCGATCTGCGCACATTCTTACGCGCAGATTTTTTCCAAAGGAGCCCGTCTGCTGTGCGGGCCCTTTACCTTTTCATTCTCTGCCCTTCCACCTTTCCTGCCGTGCTTCACTTTTAAAGTGCGTGCACGGCTTCGGCCATCTGCCGAACATATTCCCTCACCGGTTCTTCCGCTTCCCTCCCGTATTCCGCAATCAATCTGACGATGGCAGACCCCACAATTGCTCCATCTGCAATGGCTGCCATATCCGATGCCTGCCTCGGCGTGCTGATTCCGAACCCGATGGCTGCCGGAAGGGCTGTGACCTCACGGATCTGCTCGACAATCGTCTTCAGATCCGTTGTAATCTTCTGTCTGACCCCCGTGACGCCCATGGATGAAACAACATACAGAAAGCCTTCCGCATTGGAGGCAATTCTCTGAATACGCTCTCTGGAAGTCGGAGCGATCATAGAAACAATCGCAACCTGATGTTCAGCCGCAATCCCGGCACATTCATCTTTCTCTTCATATGGCAGATCCGGAATGATTATACCGCTGATTCCCACCTCTGCGCAGCGGGTAAAAAAGCGCTCATAGCCATAATAAAAGACGATGTTCAGGTATGTCATAAAAACAAGCGGGATATCTGTCTTCTTTCTCAGGCTTTTCACCATCTCAAATACTTTGTCAGTGGTTGTCCCGCTTCTGAGGGCTCTGATATCTGCTTCCTGGATAACGACTCCCTCCGCGATCGGGTCAGAGAACGGAATCCCGATTTCAATCAGATCCGCGCCGGCTTCTGCCATCGCAAGAATAAAGCGCTCTGTTGAAGCAAGGTCCGGATCACCCGCAGTTATAAATGGAATGAACGCTTTTCCATTACCGAATGCATCTCTTATTCCCTTACTCATCGATCTTCACTCCTCTGTAATTTGCAACGGAAGCAACATCCTTATCCCCGCGCCCTGATAGGCAGATGATAATGACTTGATTCTGGTCCATGGATGGTGCAATCTTTCTGGCATAGGCTACTGCATGTGCACTCTCGATTGCCGGAATAACGCCCTCCTTCCTGGATAAATACTCGAACGCCTCCACGGCCTCCTCATCCGTTACTGCGACATACTCAGCCCGGCCGATGCTGTGCAGGTACGCATGCTCCGGGCCGATCCCCGGATAGTCCAGCCCTGCAGAGATTGAAAACACCTCATCAATCTGCCCGTCTTCATTCTGGCAGAAGAGTGACTTCATGCCATGAAAAACACCTATCTTGCCTGTATTGATAGTAGCAGCGGTCTCTCCGCTGTCGATTCCCTTTCCAGCCGCCTCGCAGCCAATGAGTCTGACATTTTCATCAGGGATAAAATTCCAGAACATTCCCATTGCGTTGGACCCCCCGCCAACACAGGCCATCACGACATCTGGCAGCTTTCCTTCCTTCTCGAGGATCTGAGCACGTGCTTCCCTTGAAATGACCGACTGAAAATCCCGGACGATCATCGGGAATGGATGGGGGCCCATCGTCGATCCGATGACATAGTGCGTATCCTCCACGCGGCTTGCCCACTCACGCATCGCTTCATTGACTGCATCCTTCAAGACCTGGGATCCTGTTTTGACATGGTGAACCTTCGCCCCAAGAAGTTCCATTCTGTAAACATTCAGCTTCTGCCGCTGGCAGTCGCGCTCCCCCATGAATACTTCGCATTCCAGCCCCAGCAGCGCTGCCGCCGTGGCGGTTGCGACGCCATGCTGACCGGCACCTGTCTCTGCGATGACCCGTGTCTTGCCCATCTTCTTAGCAAGCAAAACCTGCCCCAGGCAATTATTGATCTTGTGCGCCCCGGTATGATTCAGATCTTCCCGCTTCAGATAAATCTTCGCGCCTCCCAGATCCTTTGTCATCTTTTCCGCGAAATAAAGCCTCGACGGCCTTCCGGCATAGTTGTTCAGAAGATCCTCCAGTTCAGCACAAAAACCGGGTTCCTTCTTATAATAATTATATTCCTCCTCCAGATGAATCAACTCATTCATCAGTGTCTCGGGCACATACTGCCCGCCATATTCTCCAAACCTTCCATTCGGATTTGTCATGACTGCCTCCTGTCTCTGTCCGCTGGCAAGCCTGCATCGTTCTTCTGACACTCATTTTATCTTACAGGTTTATATCCGACATTATCACACATTCATCTCCCTGACCCTGCTGACCAACTGTCTGACCTTTTCCTCATCCTTGCGACCGTCTGTTTCGACCCCGCTGCTGACATCTACCGCATAAGGGTGCAGCAGTCTGACCGCCTCCTCAACATTCTCTGTATTCAGCCCACCTGCAAGAAAGAACGGCCTGTCCATATTCTGAATGTTTCCCCAGTCAAATGCCTGCCCGCTCCCCTGTCCGCCGTCCAGCAGTACATCATCCGCCGCACATGCCTCGGCCTGATAGATATCTGCCGCCGAGTGAATCTGAAAGGCCTTCATGACTCGGATTTCCGAAGGAATCAATTGCCTCAGGCCTGAGATATAACGCTCATCCTCGCGCCCATGGAGCTGGACGATATCAATCAGCTGCCTGCGGACAATCTCCGCAATCAGCTCCACAGGCTGATCCACAAACACGCCAACCCTCCTGATCCTCGGATGCAGCAGCTTTGAAAGCTTTCCCAGCGTGTCAGCCGGGACATACCGCCGGAACCGGCTGCAGCAGATAAAGCCTGCGTATTCCGGCTGACACAGGTTTACGATGCGGATATCCTCCTCTGACCTCAAGCCGCAGATCTTGATCTTCGTTCCGCTCATTGTGCATCATCCTGCCCTTTCATTTCCTGTCTGGCAAAGACTCTTCAGTTCCCGAAGCACAGCCTTTCTGTTCGGGCTTCTCATCAGTGTCTCCCCGATCAGAACTGCATCCGTCCCGTTTCGGTAAAGCCGGGCCACATCTTCCGCTGTCCTGATCCCGCTCTCCGACACAAACAGCACATCCTTTGGAACCAGCTTCCGGAGTCTCGAGGAATTGTCGATATCCACTGTAAAGTTCCGCAGATCTCTGTTATTTACCCCTACAATCCGTGCGCCTGCATGGATCGCCCGGCTGATCTCAGACGCATCGTGCGCTTCCACAAGAGCAGAAAGACCAAGGCTGTCTGCAACCTGAATATAAGACCGGATCTGCTCCGTCTCCAGAATGGCACAAATCAGGAGAACAGCGGAAGCGCCCAGGATTTTCGCCCTGAAGATCATGTACGGATCCACGGTAAAATCCTTTCTCAAAACCGGAATTCGAACCTGACTTGAGATCTCACGCAGATATCGGTCATTTCCAAGAAACCACTTTGGCTCTGTCAGGCAGGAAATGGCTGACGCACCGGCATCCTCATAATCCAGTGCAATTTCACGGTATGGAAAATCCGGTGCAATCATTCCCTTTGACGGTGAGGCCCGCTTGATCTCACAAATCATGGACATCCCATGCTTTCCGATTGCCTTCTCAAATGGAAAGCCAGTATCGTTTTCCATATTCTCTGCCTGCCGGCGTACTTCTTCCAGCGGAATCCTTTTTTTCTCTTCTTCTGTCCGGTATTTTGCATAATCGGCCAGCTGCTTCAGTATATTTTCCATCAGTGCAGCCCTTTCATCCTCAGCTCACGGATTCCTTGATATAGCTTTCCATCTTTCTGTATGCTTCGCCGGAATCAATGAGCTTCTCTGCCTTCTTGACACCTTCTGCCATTGTTCCAACAGTCCCTGTGACATATAAAGAAAGTCCCGCATTGAGAAGAACACTGCTTCGTTTCGTTCCCTGAATGCTTCCATTGAGGATTCCTCTTGTGATCTCTGCATTCTCCTGAGGAGTTCCTCCAACCAGCTCTTCCTTCTTTCCCCTCACAAGTCCCAGCTCCTCTGGTGTGATGACACTTGTCCTGTAATAACCATCTTTCAACTCACAGACAGTTGTCGGTGCTGAAGCAGATACCTCGTCCAGTCCATCCTGTCCGTGGACCACAAGCGCATTCTTCACACCCATCCGGTCAAGCACCTTTGCAACAGGCTCAACCAGATATTCGTCATATACCCCCAGAAGGAAGTAGTCGGGATTCGCCGGATTGGTGATCGGCCCAAGAATATTAAACACGGTTCTGAATCCGAGCTCCTTCCGGATCGGTCCGACGTATTTCATTGCACTGTGGTACTGCTGGGCAAACAGGAAACACATGCCCACCTTCTGAAGCAGATCCAGAGCCTTTGCAGGATCCTGATGAATATTTGCCCCGAGTGCTTCCTGGCAATCCGCCGTCCCGCAGAGAGAGGATGCCGCACGATTTCCATGTTTCGCAACCTTCACCCCACCGGCAGCGACCACAAACGCACTTGTCGTCGAGATGTTAAACGTATGCGCCCCGTCCCCTCCTGTTCCGACAATTTCCAGAACCTTCATTCCCGGATGCGGTACAGGGGTCGCCTGCTCGCGCATCGCAACTGCACAGCCCGATATTTCATCAATTGTTTCAGCCCTGGTGCTTTTCGTGGATAATGCTGCCAGAAATGCCGCATTCTGGGTCGCCGTTGTCTGTCCTGTCATGATTTCTTTCATGACACTGTACGCTTCTTCGTACGTCAGATCTCCTTTGTTTACAATCTTCATAATGGCTTCCTTAATCATTTCGTCCTCCTCAGCCCATCATTCGATTACATTCCGCAAATATCCATAAAATTCTTCAGGATCTGTCCTCCCTGAGGTGTCATGACGCTCTCAGGATGAAACTGCAGCCCGTAGAGGTTTTTGTTTCCGTCCTCTATGGCCATCACTTCTCCATCCTCCGACTTTCCCGTTACGGTGAGCCCTGTTCCGGACAGAGAACTTTCCTCGACCGCAAGTGAATGGTATCGCGCAACCTTTATATGCACCGGCATTCCTTTGAAGAGCGGGCTCTGAACGTCGATCCGAACCACTGACTGTTTGCCATGGACAATTCGCTTTGCATACCCGACCATTCCGCCACATGCGACTGCGATCGCCTGTTCTCCCAGACAGACACCCAGGATCGGACAGGTCCCACCCAGTTTTCTAACCACCTCAGGGCATATGCCTGACTCCTCCGGTCTTCCAGGGCCGGGAGAAAGGACGATTCCGGATGGTGCCATATTCCTGATATCCGGGATCGTGACAGCGTTGTTCCGGACAACTCTGATGTCTGGAGCCAGACTGCCCAGCATCTGGTAGAGGTTGTAACTAAAACTATCAAAGTTATCGATCAGAAGAATCATTCTTCCACCTCCTCTGCCATTCGGATGGCATCGATGACTGCAGAGGCTTTATTCATGCACTCCTGGTACTCCTGCTCCGGAATGCTGTCTGCGACAATTCCGGCACCGGACCTGACAAATACCTTTCCGTTTTTTTTGTAGGCCAGCCGGATAGCGATGCAGACATCCAGATTTCCACTGAAATCAACATACCCGACAGCGCCACCGTAAAGCCCGCGCCTGTCTCCTTCAAGCTGGCTGATCAGCTCGCAGGCACGGAACTTCGGCGCTCCTGAAAGGGTTCCTGCTGGCAGAACCGAATCAACTGTATCAATTGCCGATACGTCATCTCGCAGCACCCCGCTGACTTCTGAGCCTATGTGCATCACCTTGGAATACCGGAGGATGTCCATGTAACGCTCCACACGGACGCTGCCAAACCTGCACAGGCGCCCAAGATCATTTCTTCCAAGATCGACCAGCATATTGTGCTCCGCACGCTCCTTCTCATCCGCGAGGAGCTCCCGTTCAAGCTGCTCATCCTCCTCAGTTGTACGTCCCCTTCTTCTTGTCCCTGCCAGAGGGAACGTTCTGACTTCTCCATCAGTGACCTTCACAAGTGTTTCTGGGGATGCGCCGGCAATCTCTACATCATTTCCGGAAAAGTAAAACATATACGGAGAAGGATTTGTCGTTCTCAGGATTCGGTAGGTATTGAAAAGGCTGCCTTCATACGCTGCCTGCATCGGATTGGAAAATACAAGCTGGAAGATATCGCCCTCGTGAATATAATGCTTGATTTCCTCCACTTTCTTTGAATACTCATCCTTAGAGAGTTTCGGCCTCAGTGGTTCTTTCAAGTGTCCCTTCTGAATCCTTTTAGGCTTCCCGAACCGAACAAGTTTCTCCATCTCTTCCAGTAAGAGGACAGCCTTGTTATATTCCGTCTCAAGGTCGGCAGTCCGGATGTTGACGATGAGCAGCATCTTCTGTTTCAGATGATCGTAGCAGATCAGTTTATCGAAAAGCATCAGATTTACATCATCAAAGTGCTCATTGTCTTCTGCAGCCAGCCGGAGCTCCGGTTCTCCATACTGCAGGTACTCATAAGAAAAATACCCGATCAATCCTCCAGTCAGTGAAGGAAGTCCCTCAATCTGAGGCGACCTGTTATCCTGTATGACTTTTCGAATAACATCTCCGGGATGTCCGATTGTTACATGGATATCACCACCCGAGCGGATCGTCAGTTCATGATCCTTACAGGAGAGTTCCATAGAAGGATCATATCCAAGAAATGTATATCGGCCCCATCGTCTTGCGTCCTCACAGCTTTCGAGCATGAAACAATGCTCTGATACATTCATGAGCGCCTTCAGCGTCTCCACAGGAGTCCGAATATCCGAAAGCAGTTCACGTGTGATTGGTACTCTTTTGAAATCTCCAAGCGAAGCACGCCGCCTGGCCTCGTCGATGCTTGTCTGATTCATAACCCTCTCCTCCTGGACTTCCTGTTCGCTCCTGTTGTCACCGCTCATACCCATGGCCATCTGCGCACATATGCCTGTTGCAGGCGCACGGTAAACTCACTTTCAATAAAAAAATCCCTGACAGATTCCACTTGAAATCTGTCAGGGACGATTGAATCGCGGTGCCACCCTGCTTTATGGATATATAAAAATATCCATACACTCTACGAGATACCAACATATCTCTGGCTACTGACGTAAGCCTTACGTAGCACGATACTAAAGAAACAGAACGCTTCTTGTTCTCTGCTCCCTCTGCGGGCCATTTAGATGACATAACGCTGTTATCTGCTGCAATCGCAGCTCCGGACTGTTTTGTGTCTGCATTCCACCACGGCAGACTCTCTGTGCCAGCATATCCGGCTTTATCTCCGCTTCATCGGTTTATTGTTTTTAAGTTGTACGTAGAATACTGCGAAACTGTTCGGCTGTCAATCCTTTTTTATCAGGTTATTCTCGTCCGTTCATGTCATGACGGGATATTTTTGCGAATATCATGATTACCGTGTTAATAGTCCGTCACCACGCATGCCTGCTTGCAAGTAGTGGCTGGACTTTTGACGCTCATATCATCTTATGTAAAAAAAGGACATCCACAAACATGGATGTCCTGTCATGGAGCATATGAGATTCGAACTCACGACCTCTACAATGCGAAGGCCTCCGATGACCCGCCACGATTGACTAGGATTGCGCTAGTTTGCGTGTTTCTCAGTTCGCCATCCGCCAGGATTGTGTTCTCCTATCGTATCGTTTCGTATCATGCCGAAAAAATGTTAGGAAAATGTTAGACAAACCCACTTTTTACAGTGATTCTTTGGAACAGACAGGGTAATCGCAGCCTGACTTGCATTATCCTATCACCATTCCATCTGAAACTTTGAAGTCACTTCTCTATCAATTCAATTCCCCATCCAGCCGCAAGGCACAGAAGTACTATTCCAAAAAGGAGTAAACAAACGAAGCCTGCATCTACAAAGGCAAGTAGCACTCCGGCTACCATCAATAGGATTCCATAAATTAATGAATACTTAACTGCCTTCTTCTTCCTGGCTCTTTTTATTTCCTTCTCTTCTTTCTGCATCCGCAATTGTTCCATGCGGATCATCCGATCAGTCTCGGCTCTTGTAATGTCGGCTTCATTGACATTATGGATGGTATATTCATGATTCGTATCGATGAACAGCTTTGCACCACAATAAGTGCAGTATGCCTCCGTTCTTCCCTTCTCAATGCTTAAGTTCGCCCCACATTGCGGGCACTTTAGCAGAATCATCTCAGCCATGGCGCAGCTCCCTGATGAAAAACTTTCTCTTACTCTCTGTCTTGCGCTTCTCATCTATTCTATAAGATGAGAAGCGTCAATACAGTTATTTGACCATCGTCTTATCCTCTCAAGGAAGCAAGAAGTTCATCTGTGATGTCTGTGTTCTCCTCCAGGCCTTTGTCTCGCTCATACTGCAGGATCATGTTATTTGTCTTCTTACCAGCTACTCCATCAGGAGTACCACAGTCATATCCCTTTTCATTCAGCAGCGTCTGAACTTCTTTGATGGTCTCCTTGTCCGTATATACTTTCTTCCAGTCAATGCTGCCATCATCGTTAATCTTCAATGTCAGCGGCCCGATGGTAGTCAGCTGTGAGAATGACTCCTGATCAACTACATCAAGATTCAAAGTTATATCTGACACGGAGTCTACACCTGCGTTCTTAAGATCAGTACCGTACAGATATACATCCTGGGTCTGAGTCTTTCCTGAAGCGATTTCAAAATAGAGTCCGAGCTGAATCATCTGTCCATTCACGTATGAGTCCCTGCTCGAAACAGCAATGTTCCGATGAGTCAGATTCTGTACTCTGAGTTTTAGTACATCACCGTCCAACGCATCAGGTGCATCCTTCTTATACCCCAGGCAACTTACTACATACCCGTCCTGATTATATAGTTCATATTCTTGCTGGACATTTACGTTGTCCTTATCAAGTTCCTCTGGAGCAATTGAGTAGTTCATACTTACAGTACTTGTATCCGTAGCTGTCAGCGCTGTAATAATGTTTTGGGTCAATTCCTGCTGCTGTGAAGCTGTCAGGTAATCGGATGTTCTAATCAGGCATGTTCCGATTACTTTGTGCGAGCCAGAAGACATAGCTGTTCCGTCATACGTTGCCAGATACTCTTCCCTTTTCTTTGCATCGTCACTATTGGCAAAAATTTCTATTGCTCCACCGCCTACTGTACCTACTTCTATTACATCATCGCTTGTAATGTAATTCTTATCTCGGTCAACCTGCTTATCTGTAAAATAGATACACCCAATATATCCACCTGGTTTATTCAGTTGTCCGTTTGGATCATGATCTTCAGTAACCGCAGCCATATCTGTAATGGTCTGAACCAGCTTTAACCGTTCCATGACAAAATCATCAGTCGGCGCAGTCACCAGATCATTGCCTTCTTCAGAATCTTCTTTCTCTGCCTTTTCCGTGGAAGCCTCTGCAGAAGTTTCTGCTTCAGTTTCGGAGGTATTGTCTGAAATTCCCAGCTGTTCATCAATGGCTTTCAAACGTTCGGCCAGCGTCTCACCCTTCTTACTTGTAATTCCTATTTCTTTTTCCAGTGCGGTAATCCTCTCGATTGCTGTTTTATCAGAATTATCGATGCCAAATGTTTTTTCAGCTGCAGCGATGTCTGAATTTACATCTGCCAATACAGGCATCGAAAACAATAATGAACCGCACAGTGCCATAACAACAATCCGCTTCATACTATTGATACCTCCCATAGATACTTGTTTGAATATACAGCAATTTTAAATCAATATCCTAATATTGTCTATTTGCATCCTGTATAATTCCAGTATTGTCGATTCAAATTATTGCACAAATCGCCACCATCCGCTTCGGCTTGGATGATGCCTTATCTCTTCAGACTATCTTTCTTTAATTTGCAGAGCACTCCCTGCTCCATGACATACAGAACCTTTCCTTCCGCCGTCTCTCCGATCTTGTCGTAGATGCGTCCAGCGCTCATGCTGTCTCCAATTACTGTGCCAATGCTGTTTGCCACGTATCCGATATCGCCGAGGCCTTTCAACCGGACAACAATCGCTTCCTTATCGTATTTATTATCCGGCTCTTTCACTAGCTGAACTGTCATTCCCGGCTTTAAGAACTCTTTCCCGTAATGATATCTGGTACCAGTAAGTGTGAAAAATAGTTTGCTCATATAATTCCTTCCTTTCTATGATTTCCTTGATGACATTATTATCTTCAAAGTGGTGTCCATCCATACGGACAGCTATCAGATATCCAGAGCACGTCCATCCCCAGTTTCAGGCAGGGTGACTGTCTTTCAAGCTTCTCCACACAAAAAAGAGCCAGAGAATCCCGTCTCCGGAATTCCCTGGCTCAGCGATTGCTTCTAATATATGTTATTCAGTTTGTCTGCAGAATGTTGTCCAGTACGACTGCTACATGCTCGTCTACCTTTCTCAGCTGGTGGGCATATACATCCTCGGTTGTTGAGGTTCTGGAATGTCCGAGGCGGTGGCTGACCTCGACTACATCCACTCCCTCCGAGATCAGCAGTGTCGCGGACGTATGTCTGGTCCCGTGGAAGTTGATATCCGGTATATGTCCGCCATACTGCTCGTTATAGTCTTTGATGATCCTGTGGAATCTGTCGCCGACTGAGTCCGGGTAGATTGGCCGGCCCGGATAATCAGGACTGGTAAATACATAGTTCTGATCATAGAGGCTGCCTCTTTTCCCACTCCACAGGTCTCCGGCCTGCATGGAATTCTCCATCTGTTCCTTCTTCCAGCTTTTTAAAGAATCGATGACATCTTTCGAGACCGAGATGGTTCTCTTGGAGGATTTTGTCTTCGGCTCCTTGACGATATAACCCTGATCGACCTTGGCCAGTACCTGATTGACTGATATGGTCCTATTCTCAAAATCCACATCCTGCCACCTCAGTCCGCAGAGTTCTCCTCTGCGCATACCGGTGTGAAGCTCCAGACTGAAGTATTCCCTCCAGACCCTTGGGATATAATATTCTCTTTCATACCTGGGGACAGGATAGTCTTTTCCTGTCTTGCTCAGCGTCCTCCATTGCGGTTTGCACTTATGCCGGTAGGAAAGGTTTAACGCTTTCAGGAAGTCCCTTGCCTGATCGGCTGTCCAGAATCTGATTTCCGGCTTCTCACTCTTCGGTAGTTCACATCGTCTGGCTACATTCTCCACCACCAAGCCCCATTTGTAGGCTTTTGCGAGGATTCCGCTGACAATTGAAAATTCTCTTCTGACTGTCGCCGGAGACAAGCCCTGGTCAAGCATGCCCTTGATTATGTTCTGAAGGTGCAGAGCTGTGATCTTCGCGATCTTCATATTGCCGATTGCCGGATAAAAACGTCCTTTCAGGATAGCCAGGTATGAATCAAGAGTTGACTGGGCAAGATTCGTCGAAGCATAATTGTCCTTCCAGTGAGTGACCAGATCAGCAAATGCCATATGCTCCCCGTCCAGGTACTGGCCATTCTTTACTTCATCCTCAAAGTCGAGGGCAGCTTTTTCAACTTCTCTGCGTATTGCTGCCGTAGTTTTGCCTTTCGGGATGTAGGTCTTATACTTCATGATCTGCTTGCCTGTCAGATCTCTTCCGGCAGAAACCGAGAAGTAGTATTTATCCCCTCTCTTCTTAATCGATGCCATTGTCGCACCTCCAGATTCATAAATCCATGAATTTTATAATCTAAAACGTGTACTATTAAAGTACACAGATTGATGTACTTATACACACATTTTTGACATGCATTCACAGATTCGCTATACTCTATTACATACCAAACTTACTAAGGGGTCAGTATGGCTATTAACAATAAGATCAAAGGAATGCTGCGTGTGTCCGGCAAATCACAGGCAGAGCTTGCCAAATTCATGGGAATCAGTGCCCAGTCACTAAGCAATAAGATGTCGAGGGGATATTTCACCTCCGACGATCTTATCCGCATTGCGCTCTTCTGCAGCTGTAAACTGTCCTACTCATTTTCTGATGGATCTGAGATCATATTTACCGCTCAAGACCTTCATGACACTTCTTCCGACAGCTGATCTTTGTCAGTTGTCCGGACTGCCGTAAGAAAGAGCCTGCATCAGCATGGGAAAATTCACCATGTATCGGGTGCCGCAGTAGATCCCGGGCAGTTTCTTTTCCTTCTGAATCTGTCTAAGATATTTCTCAGAAAGTCCGGAAACCCTTGCTGTTTCCCGAATCGTCATAAAGACCTTGTTCGCATCTTCCTTCGCGAAAACATGGACCTTCCGTCTTGCTTTTGCAGAGACTTCTTTCTCACTTTTCTGCATACCTCTTCCCTCCCTTTCATCCGATCTGGCCGGTCATCAGATTCTCCGGCAGAACGTAGTTTTCCTTATATCCTTGCGCCTTTTTATATCAAAGTACATCTTTACGTGTATTTTATACATGTATTATTTTATTGTCAACTATACTGCGCTGAGTTGTAATCCGAGACGCCAGTTTGTAAGGCGAGATGCTTGTTTGTAAATTGAAAACTGCATATTTGTAAACGAAACGCCAGTTTTGTACACCAGATGCCAGATTT
>NZ_JBQKGW010000025.1:0-21438 GCF_052118625.1 Porcincola sp. LCP21S3_C12
GGGGTCATGCCCTATAGTCAGTACACCTACGCGGAAGCCTTTTTCGATGAAAAGCAAGCTGCATGGAACACCGCTCATGTACATATGTTCCAGTTCTTCGGCGGTGTACCAAAGATCCTGATCCCTGATAATACGAAGACTGCAGTAGTCCACAATAAACGCTGGGAAGATCCGCAGGTGAACCGCTCCTACCATGAACTGGCAGAGCATTATGGAACTGCAATCATTCCTGCGCGGATACGCCATCCGAAAGACAAACCAAGTGCTGAAGGCAATGTCGGCCATGTATCGACTTGGATCATTGCCGCCCTGCGTGACGAACAGTTCTTTTCTCTTGCGGAACTCAACAAGGCGATTCAGGAAAAACTGAAAGCCTACAATGACCGGAAGTTCCAGAAAAAAGAGGGCAGCCGGTCAAGCCTCTTCCGCGATGAAGAACTGCCACGCCTGGCAAAGCTCCCAGCCACCCCATATGAAACCGCCGAATGGAAACAAGCGACAGTCCAGTACAATTATCACATAAGTATAGGAAAAATGCTATATTCCGTGCCTTATGCGTACATCGGCAAGAAGGTCGATGTCAGAGTGACTGAATCGATGATTGAGGTCTTTTACAAACAGGATCGTATCGCCTCTCACAGGAGGCTGAAAGGGCGTCCTGGCCAGTACAGTACCGTGCCGGAACACATGCCTCCTGATCACCAGAAGTACCTGGAATGGGACGGCGACCGGTTCCGCAAATGGGCCATAAAGATTGGAAGCAATACAAAACGTACCATTGATGCAATCCTTTCTTCAAAAGCAGTTGAACAGCAGGCTTATCGTGCTTGTATAGCTCTACTGAAGCTGGAAAAGCGTTATTCGGCAGAGTCCTTGGAAAGCGCCTGTGCAAAGGCTCTGGCATTCAATCCGAGCCCAAGCTATAAATCTGTACGCAACATCCTTGCTGCTGAAAATACGCTTTTACAGCAGAAGCAGACAGCTCAGACAAAGGCTACACCTCTACAGAATCCTTATGGGATAACCAGAGGAGCAAAGTACTACGGAGGTGAAAACCATGTCGAATGAATCTACAATCAATAAGCTCGTCGAGATGCGCATGACCCCGATGGCTGATGCCTTCCGAGCTCAGCTCAGGGATCCGAGCATCCGTGAAATCTCTTTTGAGGACCGTTTCGCCCTGATGGTCGATGCTGAATACAACAGCCGCAAGACCAACCGTCTGAAGCGCCTTATTATGGATGCCTCCTTCGATCAGCCTGAAGCTTACATCGGAGATATCAATTACGTCTCCGGCAGAAAACTCGATCGAGATCTGATTGGCAGGCTTGCTGGCTGCGAGTACATAACTGACAATCGGAACATCTTCATCACCGGAGCGACCGGATGCGGCAAGACCTATCTGGCATGCTCTCTCGGAATGGAGGCCTGTAAGCAGTACTACAAAACACTGTATGTCCGCCTTCCGGATCTTTTGATCGAATTGGCGGAGGCTAGGAGAAACGATACATACGAGAAAGCAATCAAGAAGTATTCAAAACCTGCACTCCTGATTATTGATGAATGGCTTCTTCTCCCGCTGACGCAGGAGCAACAGCCGGACATATTCGAGATCCTGAGCAAGAGATACCACAGGAAATCTACGGTCTTCTGTTCGCAATACAAGGAAGAGGGATGGTATCAGCAACTCGGTGGCAGTGACGCTCCTCTTACCGATGGCATTCTCGACAGGATCGTTCATGATGCCTATCGGATCGACATCGAGCCAGTCGATCCAACCAAAGACATCTCCATGAGGGAAGTCTATGGTCTACACAAGTAATCGCGACGGAGGTGGCTCAGTTCCTTCCGGACACCTGGCTCACCCGCCACCGGAAGGGCGGCTCCGCCGCACCGGAATATTCATATAAAAACCGCCAATCTATCGACTGACGGTTTACATCCAATTTTTGCAACAACCTGTTGCAAAAATCACCTATATGATTTTCTTAAATTTACTCAGTAATGGCATCAGCTCGTGCATAAAGAGTTTTGCGGCCTGCTCCAATTCTCACTAAAGTTCCATCTTCAACAAGTTTCTTTAAGGCTGACTCTACAGATGAACTTCCCAAACTAGGGCAACCAACAAGGACTTCTTGCTTTGAAAACTTACCTATACGCTCGCTGACATATACCTTAACTATATCGTATGACGTACTCTTCGCCCCAGATGTATAGGCAATAGATACCCTCGCTTCAAACTCCTTATAACATGACAGAATTATACTGAGCATATATTTGATAAATGGCTTAGGATCATTAGTTCCTTCATGCCATCCTTGGTCTGCTTTTTGAAGAGCGTCATAATATGCCTCTTTAGTATCAGCAATAGCTTTTTCTATACTGATATACTGCCCAACCATATATCCGCTACGATAAAGCAATAATAATGTCATCAATCTGCTCATACGACCATTGCCGTCATTAAACGGATGGATGCACAAGAAATCAAGCAGAAAACATGGTATGAGGATAAGCTCATCCACCAACTCTTTATCTAATGCCTCTTGGTATTTATCACAAATAGCATCGATTGCAGATGGCGTCTCGTATGGCTCAAGTGGCTTAAACAAAACTACTTTCTCACCTGTTTCAAGTACCATGTCAATTTCATTAGGTGTCGTTTTAAGAGGCTTCGTGCACATGTGTGGGTAGGAAATAGCCTCTGCCTACCATAATAACAATTGAAAAGGTCATCGGACTCTCGTAATGTATAGCTGTCGAAGAAATACAGAACGGAGATTCCAATGACCTCAGCTAATACATTATTGAAGAACATCCTTGACGTCAAGGGTGCAGTTGTTCAAGGCGCCGATTTTTCTGTTGATGTACATGGAGTAAAGAAGCTCACAGTCCGTATGCGTCCCAAAAATCGGGAGTCTGACCGCTGTCCGATCTGCGGCCGACATTGCTCTGTCTATGACAGATCCAGTATTATCCGGTCCTGGAGAGCCCTCGACTTTGCCGGCATCCTGGTGTACATCAATGCGTATACCCAGCGGATCAGATGTCCGAAGCACGGCGTTCTGGTTGCTGCCGTTCCATGGGCGTTCCACGATTCCGGATTCACCAAGAGCTTTGATCTGACTGCCACCTGGATGGCTGAGAATCTCAGCCGCAGCGCCGTAGCCGAGTACCTCCGGATCGACTGGAAGACCGTTGCCCGCTGCATCACAAGAGCCCGCAAATACATTGAGCCTGATCCAGGTAAACGGCTGGACAACCTTGTCAACATCGGAATCGATGAGACAAGCTATCGTAAGGGTCACAAGTACATTACCGTCATAGTGAACCACGATACCAATACGGTTGTCTGGGCAAGCAACAAGCACGGAAAAGAGATCTTTTCCAAGTTTCTGGAAAGCCTTACTCCAGAGCAGAGGGCATCCATAAAGGTTGTTACCGGTGACGGTGCCAGATGGATCGACCAGTGCATTGAAGAATACCTTCCGAACTGTGCACGCTGCGTTGATTCCTTCCACGTTGTAGAGTGGGCAAACGAAGCACTTGATGCTCTTCGCAAGGAAGCGTGGCGCGATGCCCATCAGGAACTCAAGGAGCTCAAGAAGACCGTTAAGCGCAAGCGCGGTCGCGGAGCTTTGAAGGATAAGGATTCCATTGCCGTCCATAAGGCGGAGGAGAAAGCGGCTGAAATAAAGGGCTCTGCTTACGCATTAGGGAAAGCACCGGAACACCTGACCAACAAGCAGGAAACGCAGCTGGCTGAAATCGCGGTCAGCAATAAACGTCTGTATCGTGGGTACCTGCTGAAAGAGCAGTTGAGGCTCATTCTTCATATGGACGATGCGGATGAGGCAAAGGAAGAACTGGACAGGTTCTTCTGGAGAGCCACCCACAGCCGCATCGATGAATTCAAGGAGCTTGGTCACAAGATCCGCCGGCATGAAGAGCACATCCTCAATACGATTCGATTGAAGATGAGCAATGCCAGAATCGAGTCGACCAACAACAAAATCAAATTGATCATCCGGAGAGCATTTGGCTTCCGAGATGTGGAGAGTATGATCGATATGATCATGCTTGTCTGCTCGAATATTAAGGTTCCTTTACCGAACAGGCCGATAGCGGAGCCAGAAAACTAACAATGGAGGGGCTTAACGGGCATTTCTGCCACGGATTTTACCCACAGGTACGCCCGAAGAGCCCGTTTTAAACTGCCCACCATAATTCAGATTCGTATATTTCAACAAATCTCTGTGCATTTGAAGAATATAATTACTACGAACCGGTATAACATCATAGTTTTCATGGACAAGATTCAGCACATTGCGATAACCAAGGATTTCTTCCTCATCCCTATTCTTTGGTGTTGTTTTATCTGCCACAAGCTGCTTCAATCTAGCATTTGTAGTGATAATACCTTCAATCCTATTGGATGCTTCGGTACTCTGTATCTTAGCAATTTCAATAAGTCTATTAAGCTCAACGGGCTTTTGGCGTAAATACAGCTCCTGCTTTCCCTTATACTCATGAATCTTTGAAATATAAGATATTATTTCATTGTCCCAAGTCCTATCTGCAAGATAAGAATAATCAAACTGTTTCATTGGCTAATACTCCTTTCTCCCAAGGAAAATCATTATCACCCAATTCACAATTTATTTTGGGAGATATTTATAACTGTTGGGAGAATAAATCCTACTCCCAATTATGCCGTTCTTTCTCCCAAATTACAACCAATTTTGGGATTTATTTATATTTTTCATCATCTCCCTTCTCTGTTCTTTAACCTTGGCCGATATCCTTCTCGGCTTACGATAACTAACGTACTGTTTAGGCATGGAATAGGTCTTATCGATATCTGTTTCACCTATGCACTTGTATACCTCTGGGAACTCGTTAACTAACGAGTCCAGTTTTCTTATAACGAACCTATCTCTGGTGAATACTACTGCATCAGATTCAGCCACGTTAAAGTTGATTATTGTTTCCTGCTCATACTTGGATAATTTGCTCACGCTCTCACCGCCTTTCGATTCTGCTTTTAAGAATTCTGATTTTCAGAAGTACGTCCTGCATACCACCAGAAGTATGATTTACATACCACATACAAACTACAATCATTACTCCATACAATCCGCTCCTAGCTTGTATTTCCGCAGTTCTTTCTGGTTGCCCTCTTGGTCTTCAATAATGATTTTCAGCACCGAACAGAACAGAACGGAAGGGATAGGATAGGATGAGATAAGATAGAATAGTTAATAGGGTATATCTTTATTCTCTTTTTCTTTGGTTCTTTCTTTTTCTCTTCTTTCTTAGGGGAAGAAGGAAGGGAAGATAAGAGAAGGAAGGGGAAGGGAAGGAGAACCACTCCCTCGATAATTACTGTGACAATGCAAAATAAAAAAGCCTCAATGAAATCTTCTCCATTAAGACTTTTTTAGAATCCGTTCTCACGATAATTACTGTATGAACTTTTCTTAAAATGCTATATTTCTACTCCACTTCTACCGCTATCTGGATTATGCTTTCCTTTCGTAGTTATTCTTCCAACGAATTGGGTATAACATGCTTCATGCCCTGGGACTTTGCTTATGTGTGATAAAGAAGCAATAGAAGTGCAAAAAATTTTGCCGTTCCTATCCGACACTTGGCCATTGTGTCGGATAGGTCGGGCGGTTATTCGGGCAAGTCAATCTTGCCGACAAAGCTGTAATAAATCTCAATGTCCTGCCTGCGGGTGCCGTTCTCATCATAGCTGCACTCATGCACCACAATTTTCTCGATCATTTCCCGCAAGAGAGTGGGGGTCAGTTCTTCAAAGGCAAGGTGCTTGCGGACAATGCCCATAAATTTCTCGGCGTTGACGGTAGCTGCCTGTGACTTGTCCAGTTCGGCTTGCAGGGCGGCGGCTCTCTTTTTCAGCTCCGCTTGCTCGGCTTCGTAGTCAGCCGACAGTTCCATGAAACGCTCATCGCTGATTTTGCCGTTTACATTGTCCTCATACAGCCGCTTGATAATGCGGCTGATTTCAGAAATGCGTTCCTGCGCCTGTTCAAGCTGCTTGATGGCTGCGGCGGTCTTTCGCTTGCCGCCGATCTCGTTCTGCTGGACAAGTAGTTTCACAAACCGGCTCTCATGCTTGGCTGCGTATTCGGTCACTTGCCGGAGATTTGCCAGGACACCAGCGGTCAACAGATCGGTGCGGATAAAGTGCGCCGTACAGTTGCGGGTGCGCTTCTTGTAGCTGCCGCAGATGTAGCAGTCCTGTTTGCGGTCTTTGTTCTGATACCGCTGCTGATACAGCACATGGCCGCAGTCGGCGCAGAACAAAATCCCGGAGAACAGCCCCACTTCATCGTAGCGGTTCGGGCGTTTGCGCTGTTTGCGTAACTCCTGCACCCGTTCCCATGTTTCCTTGTCGATGATCGGCTCATGGTGGTTCTCGAAAATGGCCTGCTTCTCGACGGGGTTCTCTATGCTGTGCTTGACCTTATAAGAAGGCTTTTCCGTTTTGAAGTTCACCAGACATCCGGTGTACTCTCGGTTTTCGAGGATATGAACGACGGTGTTGGTCGCCCATTTGCACTCATAGCCTGGGTGATAACGGCGGGTGCTGCCTGTCCGCTGATATTCCAGCGTCCCCGGCGTGGGGATTTGCTGCTCCGTCAGCATACGGGCAATCTTGGTCGGGCCGTTCCCGGCAAGGCAAAGCTGGTAAATCTGCTGCACCACCGGGGCGGCTTCCTCGTCTATAATAAAATTCTCGTCCTCGTCCATCACATAGCCGTAAACCGGCTTGCTGGTAACAGGCTTGCCGCTCATGCCTTTTGACTTTTTCACTGCCTTGATTTTCTTGCTCGTATCTCTCACCAGCCATTCATTGAACAGATTTCGCAGCGGGGTAAAATCGTTGTCCATGCCCTCGCTGGCACTGTCCACATTATCGTTGACAGCGATAAAACGCACACCCTTTTGAGGGAACAGCATTTCCGTGTAAAACCCTACCTGCAAGTAGTTTCGCCCTAACCGGCTCATGTCCTTGACGATGACCGTACCCACTTTCCCGGCTTCAATGTCCGCAAGCATGGCTTGAAATCCGGGCCGCTGGAAGTTCGCGCCGGAAAAACCGTCGTCGGTGTACCAGCGCAGATTGGTAAAGCCGTTCTGTTTTGCGTAGGTTTCGAGTATCCTTTTTTGGTTCGATATGGAATTACTCTCGCCTTGCAATTCATCCTCGTGGGACAATCTCGGATAAAGGGCGGTAATGAGGTTTTGGGTGGCTTGTCTTAACATAAAATCCTCCGTTTCCGACAGCCAGCCCCACTATTCCGTGGTTTCATTGTACCACGGAACGGCGGGGGCTGTACAGCGGCAAAAGCGTTAAATTTGCTTCTTTACAGCTTTTCAATTTTCCGATTTTTATGGTATGGGTTGTCGTCCCATATTTGCAGTAGAAAAGTTCATAACTCCGTGGTATACTCTGATTTAACAAAAAAATCAGAAGTTAAGGGAGAAAACATGAAGTATACAATAGATGAATTAACCGCGGCCAAAAGGCAAATTGATTCAACTCTGCACAAGCTAAGAGAAACAGTAAAAACATTTGAATCAAAGGATAATTCCGAGCGTTATAAATCACAAATCACATTGGCAAAGAGAAGAATAAAAGCCTTTGAAATTGCAAATTATTTTATAGAGAATGAGATTAAGAATTGCTAAAGCACTTCCGATTTTCGTTCCAGCGGTCATGCTCCCTGGCATGGCCGCTTTTCCATGCCCCGGTTCACGCCGGATAAGTCGGCTCCTGTGTAGCAGCGGCTTCCGCTTCCAGTACCCGCGCCATTTTGTCGGCGGCTGTGGTTGTGGTGTCTTTCTTGAAATAGCCGGACACGACAAGGACGGAATTGCCCATGCGGATTTCCGTCACACAGTCAGGGCGGCGGGTGGTGCGGGTGTCGTGCTGCTTGTTATCTGCCATAGGCAATACTCCTTTCAGTCGGTAATCAGTTTCTTCATGCTCTCCATTTTCCGCTTGGCGGTTTCCTGCCGGAAGTTGTCGCCGGTAAAGCGTACCGGGACGCACATGGAAAGCAGGCGGTCATAAATCCGGGAATGGGCGGTGTCCTCCGGGTTGTGCAGGTCGTCCAGCGTAAGGTTGGTCGTGACGATCAGCGGCTTGCCGCTGCGGTAACGGCTGTCAATCACATTGAACACCTGTTCCAGCCCGTATTCCGTCCCGCGTTCCATGCCGAAGTCGTCAAGGATCAGCAGCGGATAACGACAAAGGCGGGAAATGTACTCGTTGCGCCCCTCAAAGCTGGCGGCAAGGTCATTGAGGATAAGAGCAAAGTTCGTCATGCGGACGGGGATTTCTTTCTCCATGAGGGCGTTTGCGATACAGCCTGCAAGGTAGCTTTTGCCGGTGCCTACGCCGCCCCAGAACAGGCAGCCGATATTGTCTGTCCGCATATCTTCCCAATGCTCCACATACCGGCGGGCAAGCCCGGTCTGCGGGTTCCTGCCGTTGTCGTTCTCGAAAGTCCAGTCCCGCATGGTGGGGTCGGTAAAGCCCCGGCGTTTCAGTTCTTCCACGGTGTCAAGGTGTCTGCGCCGCTTTTCGGCGGCTTCCCGTTCCTCGCGGGCGGTTCTCTGGCAGTCGCACTCTGCCGGGTGGCGGTCGCGCCCGAAGATAGCGGCCTTATCCGGCGCAAAATAGGCTTCTTTCGGCTTGCGGCACTTGCCGCAGTACAGTAAACCGTCCTCGCCGGTGTAGTCCTCCAGCTCCGGGATGGTGGTCGTCATATTCTCCAAAACCGCGTTGATTTCATTCTTCATAAACTCTCGCCCTCCTTGCATGAGTAGTCTGGTATGCCCTTTTTAGGGGCTTCCTTTTTGTCGTTCCCCGCCCATATCCGCAGGGCGGCGGCATAGTTCTGGTAGCTTTTCCCGTTGGCGGCAAGGTAGCGGCTCATTTCCTCGATGAACCGTTCCAGCCTGTCAGGGTACTCTGCCTGCAACTCGTCGTATTCGGTCTGTGACAGAAAAATATTTCCATATCGGCCATAGGGCGCGGACGGCCCCCCACTCACTCCCTTTGTTTGGCTCTCTGTAAGGTTGTTTATAGTAGTTTGGTTAGGGGACGGTTTTCCGACCATCATAAGGTCGGTTTTCTGACCATCAGTAGGACGGTTTTCCGGCTCTATGAGGGGCGGACTTCCGGCCATCAGTTGGTCTGAAAACTGTACCTGTGGCACTGGCGGTACTTTGACATAAAGCCGGTTCGGTGCGGAGAAGCCGCCCCGTTCCCGTTCCAACAGCCCCGCCGTGTCCAGTTCATTAAGCGCCCCCTTGATGGTGGTGCTGCCTTTATCCAGTATTTCTGCTATCTCCGCGATGGGATAGATAATATAAATCCTGCCCTCGTCGTCCAGCCACTTGTTTTTCTGGGAGAGGGTGGAACGGTCTAACAGCAGCGAATACAGCAGCTTGGCGGTCTGTGAAATCTCCATTTTCAGCAGGAAACGGGGATACGGCAGATAGGCGGGCAGCCGCGTGTCTGCCCTGATATAATCAGCGATAGGATCACCTCCCTGTGTTCGGGTTGATTTTGGCGTATTGTCACGCATTAAAACGCCGTTTCCGGGGGAAAAGGATAAATGTATCGCGTACCCTTTGACACCCACGAAAAAAGCCTTGATTTATGCGGGTTTGAAAGGCTCTAAAGCGTGACATCTCTGCCTTTGTTTCCGCTTTCTCTCGGCGGCTTTGATTTTCTTCATGCGCCCGGCGCAGTCGGGGCAGTATTTTCCCCGGTTGGATTTGGGGACAAAGGCCGCCCCGCAGACGGCACACCGTTTCCGGCTTCCCCGGCACAAGAGGGCTGCGGCCAGCTCCCCGTCAAGGGGCAGGACAGCCACACGGAACCAGTGGCACATGAGGGAAAAGGAAATGCTCTGGACGCACACGCAAGGCTCCCCGTCGTCCAATAGCAGGCAGTTCCCCTCATCGTAGTTACAGCACTCATGTACCAGCCGCCGCGCCCGCCGGTGCTGGCGGTAGTCCATGCGGGGCAGGTTATCGCTCATGGCTCTGCTCCTTTCTGCGGTGCGGCTCGTCCCGGCGCAAAATCTGGTCGATGTTCCGCTTGACGGTCTGCAACTCCTTGAACCGCTGTTTCTGTTCGTGATAGGTGTTATACAGGCCGTCTTTCTCGGAGATAAGCTGCTCGATCTCGGCCTGCAACGCTTTCCGGGCGGGCAGCTTGGTAATGCCATGCGCCTTGAAATACCGGGCTGCTGCGTCGGCTATGATAAAATCGCTCTCATGGGCCTGCCGGTATGCGGCGCGGGCTTTCTCGGATTTCTGTGCCCGCAGCCCGTCGCGGGCGGCCTTGGTCTGGGCGTAGGCCAACACCTGCCGCTGCAACTTCTTTTTCCCTTGCAGCTTCGTTTCCAGTGCTTTCAGTTCGCCGCTGGTCTGGCGCATTTTCTGATAGGCGGTGTCAACGGCGGCTTCTAACTGCTCCGGGGAAGTAAAGCCGTATTGCTGGTAGACGGACAGCGTTTTGGCGGCCTGCTTCAGATTGTGTATCTTCGCCCAGCGTTCATAGCCCCGGCCTTTGCCCTCGGCCATTTTCTGCTCAATGTCCACAAGCCGCTGCACTCCGTCCTGTTTCGGGGCGGCTATCTCGGCTCTGGCAACCTGCAAGCGGTCTTTTATGGTGCGTGGGGGATCGGGGGATCTGGCTGGCGCTTCGGCTGCTCTGGCGGCGTTTTGCTCTAAAACGGCAAAGACAGCGGCGCGGTCAAAATCGTCGCCCAGCTTCCGGGCGGTAATTGGCTTTGTCCTGTCCGGCGTGAGGTAGGAAAGCCGCCCCCGGCTCTCCTTGACGGTCACACCCTCCTGCAGCAACAGAGAGGAAAACTCGTCAAAGCTGGCGGCGGTGGCAAGGGCTTTCCGTAGGGTCTGCCGCAGCTTCTCCTTGTTCGTTTCAAACTTGGTCTGCCGGGGCGTGATACTATCGGCAATCATGGGGGCGTTCTGCTTGTCCAGCGCGGCCTGTCCCTTTTTCTGCGCCCAATACTCCCGGTCGGTGACGCGGTTCTTGCTGCCGTTCAAGAGGTCGATTTGATAAAGCCCCTCCCGGTGGCACATCTCCATGACTTCGGATTTGAAGTAGCGCAGGGCAGCGTCGGTACATCGGTGCTTGCAGCCGACTTTCGTATCGGCCGGCCTGTCCATGTAGGGCAGGAACGGCACTTCCTCAATCCGCAGGCTGTTTATGACGATATGCACATGAATGTTGCCGCTGTGGTTATGCCCGTCCGGGTGGGTGCAGACAAGGGCCTGGTGGCCGGGAAAATGCTCTTTACAGAATTGTTCCCCCAACGCCTGCGCCCGGTCTACGGTCAGGCCGTTGTCCGGCCCGTCCCGCGGGTCAAAGCTGATGATGTAGTGGTGGCTTTTCACATCTTCCCGCCGCTGGTTTTTCTGATAGCGGAGATTGGCCCGCATACACGCAACGGCAAAATCCTCCCCGTCGCAGTTCAGCGTGGACAGCCGGTAGTCCTCGCGGGGGATAAGCCTGCCGGTTTCATCAAGGACGGGCTTCATGGTAAACTCGTCATGCTCAAAGAGAAGATATTGCTCGGCGGCTCCGTAGTCGGCGTTTTTAGAGTTGATATGCTTGAGTGTTGCCAACCGCGTCACCTACTTTCTTGAGGACTTCATACTTGAGGACGGCAAGGTCGGATATGGCGGCGCGTACCTCGCCGGAAAGGGTGTTGTAGGGTACGCCGTATTCGTTCAGATACCGGGCAATCTGATTGAGGTTGCCGCCGATCCTGCCGTACTCGGCTGTCAGCTTCCCGACAGCGGAAAGCAACTCGTCATTGACCGACGACACATGGACAACCGGGCGTATGGTCGCCCGCCGTATCGCCTGCCGGAGAAATTCGGACTGGCTGATACCATAGGGCGCAAGCCGCGCTGTGAAGTCGGCATACTCATCTTCGGACAGCCGGGTTTTCACAACGCGGCTGCGGTGGGGCGTGTTGTATTTCTTTCGCATGGTGTGACCTCCTTTCTCGCCCGTAAGGGCGCATGAGCAGGGTTTGGGGAAGGCACTCCCCAACAAGTTTCCCGCGAGGGGCAAAACTGCAGAATTGCGGATTTTGGCACCGTGGTAGAAACTTGCTCTCCGTGACTGCAAACTTTCTCTCACTTCCGTCCGCCACTTTTTTGGAAAACTGCAACCACAAAAGTTTGTTTCTCTTTTTCTGCTACTACTAATCCTGTAAAGGGCATTCCTGCCCGCTTTCGCTAAAATGACACCGGACGCAGTGGTTTCTACCCGGTGTTGGAGAAATCCTTTCTCTTTGCCCTCTACTACGGGTAAATGCTCCAAATGCCAAACACCAGGGCAGAAAAATTCCCTCCTCGCTTACTACTACAACCGGCAGGGGGCAAAATGGCCGGGAGCGGAGCCGGACAACAAAAAAAGCAGTAAATCTTTTTCAAGACTTACTGCTTTCGCTGGCCGCGTCGGTGGCGGCTGGTATTCAGTTTTTATGACTTGTCCGGTGGTTCGTCAAGCCGGAACTTGAATTGACAGTCAATTAACCGCTGCTTTACATAGTCCTCCACCTCGGCGTTGACCTGCCCGTTCACTTTTGAGAAATAGCGGATATATCCGGCGTAGTGGAGCAGGACAGCGTTCACGGCTTCTGGGTCGCCCTCACGGGCTTTGAGGATTGTTTCATAGGGGAGAAGTCTACTCATACCGGCTCACCCCCATTTCTTCGCGTAGCCGCTGCAAGGCAAGCTGGATATGCCGCCCCGCTGTGCTGCGTGACCGGCCAATACACGCGCCGATCACGCGCTGCGGCTGGCGCAGAAAGTAATAGCGCAGGATTTCTTCCCGCGTCTGCTCCGGCAAAACAGAGATCGCGTCGGCAAGGGCGGCGTTGCAGAGCAGGACGGTCTGACCGCAGACGGTAAATGGGTATTCCTCGTCCGGCTCCGACGCGGCAAACTGGACAAACTTCTCGTTCATCAGATAGTCAAGGGAAACTTGCCGTTCCCATTGCCGTTTAAGCTTCAAAATCTTGTCCAAGGCGGCACAGCGGATAACAGTCTTGCAAAAGGCGTTGTACCTGCGCTGGATATATTCTTGATAGGCTATCTGGTCGGTCATGGAAATTCCCCTTTCTGAATAATAGTGCGGGGCGGTGGCACTTCTTGCTGTCGCCCCTTGATTGCCTACCAGCAAAGGCGGGCGGGGCTGTCAACGGCTGCGCATATGCGCCGTTCATCTTGACCGTTGACTGGCTCGGCTGGGTTTGCTATTTACCCGACAAACTTGAATTTATTTTAAGCTATCACGTTTTACCTTCTTAAGCCTTACTATCATTACCATAGGAATTTCTTTGTTGGTTTTAAAACATTCTTCATAAAATCCATCAATGACAAATCCAGCTCTAAAACAAAGGTTAAAAATATCTTGTATGGAACGATGATAATAAATCTGCTCTTTCGGTTGCCCTTCAATCGCTATATCATAGTAACTGTGCGGTGTCATATATTTTTCAGTCAACGTGACAAAACAAGGGTGTTGCGTTGCAAAGACAAAAATTCCGCTTTCCTGCAACAGTTCATAAACAGCCATAAGAAGTGGTTCAATATCCGTAATATCCATAATTGCCATATTAGAAACTGCTTTCGTAAAGGCTCGATTTCTTTTTAATTCTAATATACTTTTTCTATCGGTCGCATCCGCCACACAAAATTCAATTTGTTTTGCATATTGTGATTGCCGTCTTTTAGCCAATTCTATCATTTTTTTGCTGTAATCAAAAGCGACAACCGAAGCGCCTCTTTGTGCAAGATACGAAGAATAATTTCCATTGCCACACGCAATATCCAAAATGTAATCCGCAGGATTAGGAGATAGAAGTTCCGTTACTTTGGGACGCACTACCTCTCTGTGAAATTCATTAGATTCGTCACCCATTGCATTATCCCAAAATTGTGCGTTCTCCTCCCAGATTTTTTTACTTTCCTCTGTTCCCATGTTCTCTCCCACTCCCCAAATTTGCTTTTTTGCTTCCATTAAATCTTCCTTACTATATTCCATTGTTACCCTCCATAACTTCTGATTGTTGCCGTCTTGACGATTATGTATCTTTACATTACCTTCTGAAACATATGGCGCACCTTGTCCAGGCGGCTGTTTGGACGGCGGGGCTGGATGACTGGCTTGCCGACAGCGGCCTGATACCCTTTCAGTTCTGTAAGGCATACGCTCTGCCCGTTGGTGTAAAAGGCCAGATCAGTACGGTATGCCTGTATACAGCGGGCGGGAATCTCGCCAGTAAAGACAACTTCATCCTTTTTTTCCTGGACCGTTTCGATGGTGGCACAGTATTTCGGTGCATCATGATAAGCCCTGGAAAGATATTCCCGGGGCGCATAGAGGGTGAAGGAGAGATAAGGTTCCAGCAGTTGCGTCCCTGATTCCTTCAATGCCTGTTCCAATACAATCGGGGCCAATGAGCGGAAGTCCGCCGGCGTGCTGACCGGACTGTAATAAAGCCCGTATTCAAAGCAAATCTTACAGTCCGTTACGTTCCAGCCGAACAAGCCCTGCTCCAGCCCGTAACGGATACCATCCCTGACAGCGTTTTGAAAACTCTGGTTCAAGTATCCCAGCGAAACCCGGCTCTCGTATTGTACACCGGAGCCAAGCGGGAGTGGTGTAACAGACAGTCCGATGGATGCCCAAAACGGGTTGGGCGGCACCTCGATATGGATGGTGTGGCTGGCTGCTTTGAGCGGCCGCTCCATATAAATGACGGTGGGTTCCTTTACCACTGTTTCAAGCTTGTATTTTTCCGACAGCAAAGCGGAAACAACCTCCAACTGCACCCGGCCCAAAAAAGAAAGAATGATCTCATGGGTGATGGAATCCACCTCGCAGCGCAAAAGCGGGTCAGTATCCGCAAGTTGCGTAAGAGCGTCCAGCAGCCGTTCTCTTTGCGCTGCCGTTTTCGGCGCAATCGACGTCCGCAGCATGGGGAGGGGGTCCTCACGCCACCTTTTACGAGGGAGCCGGGTTGGGTCCCCTAATACATCGTTTAACCTCACGCTGTCGCTGGGAAGGATAACAATTTCACCCGGATAAGCGGTGTCTGTCCGAACAATTTCCCCTTTGGATGGAATACGCATCTCTGTGATTTTCAGCTTTTCTCTCCCGGCCAGGGCCACCGTATCCCGCAGGCGCAGCGTTCCGCTGTATAGCCGTAGATAGACACGCCGCTGGCCGCAATCTGTATACTCCACCTTGAAAACGCTGCCGCATAGGGCGGCGCTCCCCTGTTCCCCAATCGGTTGGAACAGCCCTGTCACCGCATCCATCAACGGTTGAATGCCAAGGCCCTTTTTGGCGCTGCCATAATAGACCGGGAACAGGGAGGCGTCTTGAACCCGCCGCTGTTCCTCCCGCACAAGTTTTTCCCGGCTGATTGGTTCTCCTGCGATATACTTTTCCAATAATTTATCGTTATTTTCGATGACCGCATCCCATGCTTCTATGTCGGTATTTTCCTCCAGGACTATTTCCGGGGACAGCGACACCGTCTGCTTGATGATAATATCGGCGGAGAGCTTATCCCGAACAGACTGAACCACGCTCTGCAAATCAACGCCAGCCTGGTCGATCTTGTTGATAAAGATAACGGTGGGAATGTTCATTTTCCGCAGGGCATGGAACAGAATACGGGTCTGGGCCTGCACGCCATCTTTAGCGGAGATCACCAAGATGGCCCCATCTAAAACAGCCAAAGAGCGGTACACCTCCGCCAAAAAATCCATGTGGCCGGGCGTATCCACAATGTTGACTTTACATCTGTGCCACTGGAAGGAAGTGACTGCCGCTTGAATGGTAATCCCACGCTGCCGCTCCAAAAACATGGTGTCCGTCCTCGTTGTCCCTTTTTCGACGCTCCCCGGTTCTGAAATGGCTCCGCTGGCATATAGCAGGCTCTCCGTCAAGGTCGTCTTTCCAGCGTCTACATGGGCAAGAATTCCAATATTGATTATTTTCATGTGATTGTCCTCCCTTTACTGCCCCGAAGGGCATAAAAATCCCCAGCAGTAAAATACTTTTACCACTGGGGATGATAATTTGCGGACATACACATATACAGCATACACCTGTTTGTGAGTGCTGTTTTTGGGGATATGTCAAAATTGATAAGGCAAAAGTATTCTTAAATTGGGTACAAAAAACTAAGCCCCTACAAAAGGGACTATCATAATCCTTTGTTCCCACTATTTGATTATAGTTTTATTTAAGAATACCTTGCCGCATATTTTTTACTCCTTTTCTGTAATTGAATTATTATATCACATCAGTTTTAGGAAAACAAGTATCTAAAAGAAATTTTTCTTCCCCTTATATGTAACAATCATACCGGCTTCCTAACGTTCAGAATGGTTTCTACTGTCTGCTGCGGTGTTTGGTTGGAATTGTCCAGCCAAAAGCCGATCCGTGGTGTTGTCTGCATTTTACTAAATACAAATTCAATGTATACAGAAAGAAATATATAAGGAGTGGGAGGGATTCCGCCGTAGTCGGCATTGTAGGAAAATCCAAAAGTTTAGATTTTCTCAAAATGCTTATCTTTTGGTCTTTGGTTCGGAATAGTGTAGTGCTGGCGGTCTATCTATTGTTTTCGGTTGCTTGCTTCTTTACCGTACATGAGCATTCGCGCTGGGATTATCGATGCCGTAACCTTCCAGATGGTTGATTGCTCCCCAGATGCCAAGACCTGCACCAAGTGCAACAACAAGAGTCTGCAGTACGGTGATTACGCTGTTTAAAAAATGTCAGTTTCACAGATTATATGTGTTATTTTAATTCTAGTTGGAATTGTTGGATTAAAAATATTAACAAAGGATTAAGGAGAACTATGTTTAGAAAGATGAGAAGATTTAAGCAACAGATTACAGAGGAACAGTGCATTGAGGTGCTTAAAAATGCAAAGCGTGGTGTACTATCCCTTATTGGTGAGGATGGTTATCCGTATGGTTTGCCCATTAACCAATGGTATTGTGAAGAGGATGGGAAAATCTATTTTCATGGGGCCAAGGAAGGTCACAAGATTGATGCAATTAAGGCTTGTGATAAAGTAAGCTTCTGTACATGGGATGAAGGCTATCGGAAAAACGACGATTGGGCTTTAAATATTAACAGCGTAATTGTATTTGGCAGAATCAAGCTTGTTGAGGATGAGGATACTGCAATAAAAATCTGTACCAATCTCACAAAAAAGTTCACGGATGATGAAGAGTATTTACAAAAGGAATTGAAAAATGCTCTGCCGAGAGTACAGTGCCTTGAACTCATTCCTGAGCATATGACAGGTAAGCTGGTTAATGAATCATAAATATTGTCTGCTCTGAACCAGATGGTCGGGCACCCTCGCTTCCCGCAGCTGCTGCTTCTGTTAACACGGTATCGGCACGAGGCAATTCCTCTGCATGAATTGTTTGAATTACTAATGACCAATTTCCGACATTCTTTTGTATAGCTTAGCCGCAATAAGCATAATCATCAGTGTCCAGAAGGCAATCCATATTTCAACTGCCCACAGAGGCAGAATACCTCTCTGATACAGCGCCGGAAAGGTATCTGCCAGCATATGCAGCAGAATGGCCGCGGGCAGGCAGACGGACCGTCAGGATCTCGATCCCACCGTGGCCGATTCCGTATATCACCGCATTTTCACGGGTGCGGTCCTTTTTCAGATTGTATTTCAGAATGATAAGCCGTCCGCATTCTTCGAAAATTCCTGCCATCGTGATCCCATAAAGGACGAAAGCGGCTGTGTTTCCGTTAATGAAGCGCGAAACAGGATTGTCTGCCACGATGTAGAAATAGTGTACGCCCACTTCCAGCATCCGGGCAGAAATGACAAAACCGGCAGCACCGGCAATAAGCCAGCTAATCTTTGTCTGTTCTTTATTATTCTCAAATACGCTCATGCGCCATCACATCCCCAGACTTCCACGCAGAAGCCTTTGTGACCGCAGGAAGTGCAGGTAAGCTTTCGGGCTGTGGGGGTATGATTTGCCCAGAAGGCTTCCTTCAGAGTGGGTTTAAATACCTCATGGCATTCCGGACAGATGTATTTCACATGTGCGAAATAGTATCGGCTGATCAGAATCCCCCAGGGGATCGCCACCAGGAGCCAGATAATGAACGGCCACCAGATACCTTTGACGATCCAGAAGATGATGGAAAACCACTGCAGCGCCGTGACCGGAAGCCCGGTCAGGAGCATCATCAGATGCAGTTTCTTCAGTTTTTTCTTGCCTTCCATAATGACGGCTATGTCACCGATCGTTTCGAGGGAGAATTCTGTTTTGCCTTTCAGTCCGTTTTTCAGCTCACGGAGCTTCAGAAGCTTTTCCTCCTTGTCAGTGATTTCATCTGAAAGAGCCTTCTCCTGCTGTTCTATCAGCAGGGAGATCACCTTTTCAGGATGCTCTTCCTTCAGAATCTGAGCAATCGCGCCGATGGGAAGATCCAGTTCACGCAGAAAGCAGATAATCTTCATACGCTTCAGATCGTCTTCCGAGTAGAGCCGTCTCCCGCCTTCGGAAAGTTCGCTGGGAATCAGGATCCCTCTTGTATCATAGTACTGGACCGTCCGGACAGTGACGCTACAAAGCTTTGCAATCTCTCCTGTCGAGTATTTTGACATAGCCTTCGCCTCCTTTCGCCATGTATTATGCATCATGACGCTACGTAACAAGCAATACCTTACGCAGGGGGATTTTTTAAAAAGCCAGAGAACCATCAGATCATTTGAAAATGCCTGAATACCTCTATGATCGTGTCTTCCTTTTCCTTCGGCGTCTCCGGCGACCGGCTGTCCTCACTCTCCGTCGCCGTCACATCCATTCTCGTCCATATCGACCTTCACGCTGATGTGATTCTTTGTCTCAGAAAGTTTGGACAAAAGACATACTGTCTCCACGCGCCCCGAGACAGTGGAAAACATAATCACGCTGCCCGACTGTTTGTGGGAACATATCGAAAATTTGCCCCTGTTTGCGGAAACATATCTAAAACTCAGGTATCAAATGAGGAAACATATCTAAAGGAATCAAGGCGACAAACTGGAAGTTAGCGATTTCTTTTTCCGGTATTCTCTGTCCCACGGATTTCCTCATGATAGAAATAATCTACGATCACCGGATGACCCTGCGGGACTCTGCCGTAAGGCATTTCATTATCCGCAAAGACACAATCATACTTCTTAGCCATTTCCTCAGCTTTTACTTCAAGTGCTTCAAAGTAGCTACGGTTATGCTTGTTATAGATCTCGTCGTAAAGTGGTACAAGATCAGGATATTTTCCAGCGATATAATCCATAATTGTCTTTTTGAAACCGCCTCGAAGATTGAGATTTTCGAGCCAGAACAGATCGCACTGATCCTTTACCCGCTCAAAGATTGCTTCAAAATCCGTGATACCGGGGAATACCGGGGATACGAAACAGACTGTACGGATACCTGCCTCATATACCTGCTTCATAGCAGCGATACGGCGCTCAATGCTCGAAGCAGAATCCATATCATTCTTGAAATTTTCATCTAGTGTGTTGATCGACCATGAAACGGTTACTCGTCCAAGCTTCTTCAGCAGATCAATATCCCGTACCACAAGATCCGACTTTGTGCAGATCAGAATATCTGCGTCACTGCCAATCAGCTGCTCCAGAAGTCTTCTGGTATTCCCGAATTGCTCCTCCTGTGGATTGTAGCCATCTGTCACAGAACCGATGACCACCCGCTGTCCGGCATATTTCTTCGGATTTTTAATTTCCGGCCAATGCTTCACATCAAGGAAAGTGCCCCATTCCTCCTTGTGCCCGGTAAAGCGCTTCATAAAAGAAGCATAGCAATACTTGCAGGCATGTGTACAGCCCACATAGGGATTGACCGAGTAACCACCTACCGGCAGACTAGACTTAGTCATAATGTTCTTTGTTTCCACCTCACGAATGAGGATTCCATTTATTTCTTCTTCCATGATTTCTGTACCTCTAACACTTTATTAAATTCTTCCGGCATTTCCTGAATCATATTTTCATCCCCTATGATAGGGACAAGGTCTTCCTTCATAAACACCGGAATGCCAAGCTTATGTGCCTGGTCCGCCAGAGACCATGCCCATTCCGGCTCCGTATGAATCTTCCTGCTCTGAGCTCCGGTCATGGTGCCGACAACGATCCAATTGATTCCGGAAAGGTTAACTGTGCCGGGATCGTCGAATAACGGCTCAAAGGTAACATGGTAATGTTTTGCTCTGACGTTTTTCCGAAGGGCGTTGATACGCCACAGTTCTGCTTTCCTCGTCACCGTAACGCCAAACCATGCGTTTTCCAGATCGGTATCAAAATCCATCAAATCAGGTCGCTTGGTAAGGAACAGGAACTGATGCTGTGGATTTTCACGGATCTTTACAAATACCTCGTCTCTCCATTCCGGCTTCCATCCGGAAAGATCGCTCATCCCAGTAAGAAGAAAGTTCTGCGGACGTTTCTTTTCCATCATCTTGAGCTTACCCGGAAAGAATTCAGGGTCAGAGAAGTCTTCAATCATATGCCAGCGTTTCACGTTGTTGCGGGCATAGCAATATGTACATCCCACTGTGCAGCCAATAACGATATTCATGTTCTGAATCTGATCTTTGATACAAATACTCATGACTTCTGCCACTCCTCAAGATTCTTTCTGATGCGGTCGAGGCATTCCTCAAACCGGGTAATTTCTTCCTCTGAAAAACCTTTGTAATAAATACTGCCCATCTCATCAGATACAGAATCGTACTCGCCCTTTAAGGCATGTGCTTTCTCAGTCAGAAACAGGAGTGTTTTCCTTTTGTCCGTTTCAGACTGAACACGGCTTATCAGCCCTTGATTTTCCATTCTTTCCAGCATCGTAGTAAGAGATGTTATCGCTAATCCGCATTTAGTCGAGAGTGACCTGATTGAGATACCATCCTCCTGCCACAGCACATAAAGAATACGCCCCTGAGCTCCATTAAATGCATCAATATTCTTTTCACTGAGAATTTTCTCGAAAATCCGGTCTCCAAGCTGTTTTATTTTGGTGACAAGAAATCCTCCATTCATTTCCATACAAAAGCTCCTATATAGTAGTTTATTAAAAACATACTATATAGGAGCTTTATTATCAACAGTTTATATGTCTTAATAGGTAAATTCCATTTTTTTCAATTCTCCAAACTCCGATTCTTAATATATGAGTAGAGGCTTTCATAGTCTCTGCTCTTTCTTTATGATGAAGGTGATTGGTCTGACGTAATTTCCGATTGGGACACCACGCCCGAAGTTAAATGTG
>NZ_JBQKGW010000026.1:0-20398 GCF_052118625.1 Porcincola sp. LCP21S3_C12
AACAATTCGCAGAAACAGTTACTTTTAAAGTGACTGACACATCTGTAGAAATCCAAAATCGGCGCGAAATAATCTGCCGGATGGGACATCATTTAATTTGCCGGACAACAGATTTTGTACGAGGAAGAGGCCCCTTTTGCGGGGCTTCCTCCCTTGGTTCTTTAGTCCAGGGTCATCCTGAAGGCGTGGCCCTTCTCATAGCCTTTGCCGAAAAAGTCCTTCCGGAGGTTGACCTCAACCATCTCGCCGATCGTGCAGCCTGCCTCTTTAAAAAGCCAAAGCGTCTCGACCGCATCGGTTGCCCGGCAAGAGTAGGTGAAGGCCTTGATGCCGTTCTCCTTCATGCAGGCGGTGAGGGCTTCCACATCCCGGTCCCAGATGATGTCGTCGAAGTCGAGGATCTCGTTCTCGTTGTCTCTTGATTTCTCGTAAGCCCTCCAGATCTTGCAGGCGATGTCGCCCATCTCAATGATCCGATCCTCAGCTGCCTTCGCCGTATCCCTTGCGGTGTCCCTCTCCTCTGCGGTGGTGGCTGCCTTGTAGGCTTTCTTTGCTTCTGCGATGGTGTTGTAGGTTTCTTCAAAAATGTTCGTCATGGCTTTGTCCTCCTTGCTTTGTGCTTGTTTGCCTTTTCCTTTGGCATGTACATATATCACTCTGCAGGCGAACTATAGCAAGGAAATAAGCCTCATAACCTGCACAAATATGTACCGAAAATCCTGTGCTTATCTGACATCTCCATGGAGAATAAAGCGGACGTATTCGTCCCGGTGCTCCTCAATAAAGAGCACCAGATCGTAGTAGTTCCGGTCGAAGGCGAGGCGCTGCACGTAGGGCAGGTCGAACATGTTCGTAAGGCCGCTGTCTCGAATCGCAATAATCTGTTTCCTGATCTTCTCATCCATATCAGTCCACCACCTTCCGCACGATGTCCTCGCCATAGATCACACTTAGTCCTGAACCGTTATCCCAGTGGACAAGCAAGGATCCCGTGTCATCGACACCATAGACGGTTCCTTTTGTGCCGATTGGCGGTGCCTGGATATCATCCATCTGAAGAAGCTCCACACGGGTGCCGTTCGGATAGATCTTGCGGAGCTCTTCAAACTCCTCTGGTCTGATTAGCTTCATGCTTCCACCTCCTTTGTTGGAGCGCCGTTTCGGAAGGCGGAGCTTCCGGAGAGGTTCTTCAATAGGATCTTCCGTGCTTTCTTAAAGTCCGGTCCAATGAAGCCCATCCGAAGGAGCCAGGTGCGGAAGGCGTACTTTTCATTGTCGGTCTCTACCGGCTTGCTGCTTGCGTGCTTCAGCTCCTTCGAGAGCTTACAAAGCTGGGTGAGAAAAAGCAGGTAGGCGTTTGTCTCTTCCGGCGTCAGTTCCCGGTCGAACCAGGGGAACTCGATCTTCTCATCCGTGATGTTGATCCGGGTGTTGGTGATCCCGAGCGCCTTCTTGATGAGGCTCTCCTTCGCGCTGATCAGGTTCATAAGCGTTCCGACGTTTGCGGATGCAAGCGGAAGGCTGATCGTCAGCGCCGGCTCGTTCTTGTCCAGGTTGGAAGACTCCTTCTCTTCCTCGGTGGAGGGTTCCTGCTCTGTGGTGGCTTCCTGATCGGTGGTACTTTCCTGCTCAGGTTGTTCTGCTTTGCCATCTTCCTGCTCACCCTCCGCGGTGAATCCCTTCTCGTTCAATGCTTTCATCACCATCTGCATCTTCTCCTCATCGCTGCAGCTTACCCCGCCGTCCTTGTCAACCGTGATGTCTCCGATCTCGTAGGCGCAGGTCGGCATCCGCATGTACTGTGCTTTATCTCCGGTGATCTCCTCGATCGCATGCACCAGCTCTTTTCTCTTAGTTCCTGTCAGGTTGTAGTTTGCTTTCATGGCATGTGCCTCCTTTTCTTTTGGTAGTACATACATCACTCAGGAGCACCGGAATAGCAACTCATACTGGCAGGAATTATGAACAAAGATCGGGCAGAGCTTTTGGCGGATGTGTATACCTGCTTATGCGCTCTCCTCCTTCGGCATCGCCGCAATCGCTTCATCGAACGTGAGCTTCTGGCCGTCACGAAGTACATACGCATCATCGGAGTTTCCGACCTGTTCGACGTAGCGCTTTACGATGACATCCACAAACTTAGGATCCAGCTCAATGCCTCGACAAATCCGGTCGGTCTGCTCACAGGCAATCAGGGTGGAGCCGGATCCAAGGAAGGGATCCAGAACGATTCCGTTTGTCATCGAGGAGTTCCGGATTGGATACGCCATCAGTTGCACCGGCTTCATCGTCGGATGATCCTTTGAGGCTTTCGGACGATCGTACTCCCAGATGGTGGTCTGCTTCCGGTCCGAGTACCACTCATGCCTCCCGCCCTTCTTCCAGCCAAACAGGCATGGCTCATGCTGCCACTGGTAGGGAGAGCGTCCCAGGACCAGTGCGTTCTTTTTCCAGATGCAGCAGCCGGAAAGATAGAAGCCTGCATCCGCAAATGCCCTGCGGAAGTTCAGTCCCTCCGTATCTGCATGGAATACGTAGATGGAACCGTCATCGGCGAGGTTGTCATGCATGCAGGTATAGGCAGCAAGCAGGAACTTGTAGAAGTCCTCGTCGGCCATGTTGTCATTCAGGATCTTCCCTGCTGTTTCTTCGACGTCTACGTTATACGGAGGATCGGTCAGTACCAGATTTGCCTTCTGACCATCCATCAAAGCAACATAGTTCTCTTCATTGGTGGAATCCCCACAGAAGACTTTGTGCTTTCCAAGAAACCACATATCGCCGGGCTTACTCATGGTCGGCTTCTTGAGTTCCTCATCCACATCAAAGCTATCTTCTTCCACCTCTTTATCGCACACCTTATTGAAGAGCTGCTCCATCTCCGGAGGCTCGAAGCCGGTGAGCGCCGTGTTGAAGTCGCTCGCCTCAAGATCGTGGAGAAGATCGGCAAGTAGGTTTTCATCCCACGCACCGGTGATCTTGTTGAGCGCGATGTTTAACGCCTTCTCTCTGGTTTTATCGATGTCGACGACTGCACAGGGAACTTCTGTATAACCGAGATCCTTTGCTACCGTCAAACGCTGATGTCCTCCGATGATCGTCATATCGGCATTCACAACCAAAGGATCCGCAAAGCCAAACTCCTGAATGGAGTTCTTGATCTTCTCGTATTCTTTATCGCCCGGCTTCAGTTTCTTTCTCGGGTTGTAGGCTGCCGGTTTCAGATCCTTCACTGGTATTGTTTTTAACGTTGCTGTCTTCACGTTCTCTTCTCCTTTCCCGTTCCATCCTCTTGTTGAATGCCCAGCGGCAGCGGTTACTGCAGAAGCACCTGGGCCTGCCTCGCCGATTCACTTCGATCGGCTTCCCACACTCCGGACAGAACCGCTTCGCACAGGACTCGAGGAACAGGGAAAGATCCTGCTTTCTTTCGATGTCTTCCATACTGTTCTCCTGTCCGCAAAAATGCCCGAGGCCTTGGAAACAAAGGACTTCTGGGCATGAAAAAAGCAGTGGCGGATCTTGCCCCAACACTGCCTGTAAATGTTATCAATTTTTCAAACAAATCCGCATTCTATGCGGATATTGCACGTGAAATGTACCTTTCCGGGACCCGTCCGGCGGCCGTCTGACCCCGGGGTATCAATTTCGCGGAAATCAACGCAAGAGGGAGCGCCGGTCTCCAGCTGGTTTCAGCCGAGAGATTTATATCTCCCCCGCCCCGCTTTCTTCTTGTAATCATGATAATATTATGATATTATGCTGATAGTAAAGGAGGAATTATTATGATTAACATTCGTCCCGTATCTGACCTCAGAAACAAGTTCCCTGAACTTGAAGAAACCGTCATGGAATCTAATGAGCCCATCTTTCTCACAAAGAACGGTTATGGCACCATGGTCCTGTTAAGCATCGACCAGTACTCCGCGCTAACTGACGACACAGAGCGTAAGCTTGACGAAGCCGATGAAGCAGCCGCGAAATCTGACAAGCGGTACTCCGAAGAAGAAGTCTTTAGCAGAGTAAGGAGCCGCATCCGTGAAAAAGTATAAGCTGTCATTTCTTCCCCTTTTTGAAGAAGATCTGAATGAGATTGTGGATTACATCACAACAGATCTTCAGAACCCCAGCGCTGCAGATCGTCTGGTCGGTGACATCGAATCAGCAATAAACAAACGTCTTGAGGCACCGTTGTCGTTTGCGCCGTTTCGCTCATCCAAGAAACGACCGCATCCGTATTACAGAATCAACGTCAGAAACTTTTCTGTATTCTATGTTGTCATCAATGACACCATGGAGGTACGCCGCGTTCTGTATTCCAAGAGAGATCTGGATAAACTACTCAACGATTGATCGCTTAATAATGGTAAACCGGGTGGCTGTCCTCTCTTCCGGTCTTCCTGTCGTGGCACTTCTTGCACAGTGCCTGCCAGTTCGATCTGTCCCAGAAGAGCTTCAGGTCTCCTCGATGTGGAACGATGTGATCTACAACCGTCGCGGGAGTAGCGATGCCATGTCGCAGGCACTCCTCGCAGAGTGGATGAAGCTGCAAGAACTTCTTGCTCTCCCGTCTCCATCGGCTGTTGTATCCTCGTGCCGCAGCAGACCGTATTTCTTCCGGATGCATCCTCTTGTGTTTCTCACAGTACTTCTGTCCGGCCTCTACCAGTTCTGCACAGCCGAGGTGCCTGCAGGGTACTTTTGGTTTCATCGGCATCACTCCACCTCCTTCACTTCATACGATTCTTATCAAAAAAGCACCTGCTGTATTTCTACAACAGATGCTTCATATACATCGTGCGATCTTCCTTTGCCTTTCGGCTTATTATAATAATAGCACACCTGACTGTCCCGTTTTTGAGGCAAAAACGAACCTTTTATTTTCCTGTTCAGCGCTACGGATCCATCATTAAAAAATATCGAACCGCATCATGATGATGTGTGTAGGTCGTGAACGTCTCCTATATAACTTCTCTATAGGCTTTTTTATTGAAAAAATCCCTATAAGGAAGTTTAGTAAGAGACCTCCACGACCTACACACTCCCATGCAAAACAACGAATCCCCTTTATTACTTTACTGGAATTCTTCTACCTTCAGACGAAGGCCACGAACAAATACGCCTTTATTCGTCCTGTGCTTCATAAAGCCACTATGCTCCAGCTCGGAATAAAAGTCCGTCGTGCTCCGGCAGAATTCACCCATTCTGATACAGTACTCCCTGTAGGTCTGATAAAGTTCTCCGGATTTCACCTCAACCGTTGGATCGTCTTCCACCTCGCAGCAATCCATCAGAAACTGCTGCATCCAGTTATTCTGCTCCCGGTACTCGGCAATCGCATCCTTGACCACCTTCGGTTCCTCAATCTTATGGTCCTTTTCTATGACGATCTTTGCCCCTTCCATGATCCACTTCAAAATCGCCGGGCCTGCCTGGTCAAACAGAACCGAGGCAAAGTTCTTGGTATCGTTCTCCTTCTCAAACTTCGCCTTAAACGGAATGACAATCAGTCTTCTCCAGGTACCGTCATCGGTAGCGCCAACTCTTGGCAGATGGTTGGTATAAAGGATGACAGTGTGCGTCGGGGTAAAGAAGAACGGATCCTTGTACTTCTTCTCCGCAAACACATCATCCGTACTACAGATCTGCTTGACGATGGATGTGTTGAGTCTCGTTCCTTCCTCAAGCTCGGCGGCAATGATGAGCCGCTTACCAAAGGTCTCGGCCAGCTCCGGCTTCACATTTCTACGGCATCCAACCGTCAGAGTATCCGCAGACAGTCTGCCTGCATATGTTCCAAGCACATGGCTGATCGTGTTCCAGAAAGTAGACTTACCATTCCGACCTCCACCATAGGCAATGATGAGCGCTTCCTGGTACACTTTTCCGATGGCAGCAAGTCCAACCACCTGCTGAACATAATCGATGAGATCCTTGTCCCCAAGAAAGATCTTATTCAGCGTATCCAGCCAGAGTTCTGATCCCTGATCGCCCGGATCCACCTCGGTCATCTTTGTGATATAGTCCTGCGGATTGTGGTCAAGTTTTCCCTGAACGCCAAACCGGAGATCGTAGGTCGCCTCCGGTGTGTTCAAAAGGTACTCATTCTGATCCAGGTTTTTCAGATCGATTGGAAGAAGGGCTTTACTGGTATCCATGGCTGCTTTGACGTATTTCCAGTTCCTGCGCCCCATGACAAACGACTCATAGCTGACTGCATCTTCGTAATCGATGAACAGCTTCATCTGTTCATCACTCACACCAGTGTCTGCGTTCGGATTCTTCTTTTTCTTCTTCTGAGTCTCCTTCATTGTATCGATGTCGATCCCGGAGTTTAAAAGTTCGTTCTTCCTCTGAAACACCAGCATGGATGCATCTGCCAGTTGCAGATCCGTAAACTCAATCGTCGCGCCCAGTGCCAGCTCTTTCGACTCCTGCCAGCATGCACCGTCATATCGGAGAAAGTCTGTGGACGGGTTGAAGCGAAGCTCATTGCCATATTCTGCTGCGAGTGCCTTGGCCTGGCCGATATCAGTGTAGTCGGATGGCCGCAAGGAACCAATCTTGGCAATCCCGTGCGCGGGCATGGTATCCTTTCCTGTGTCCATGCCTGTGCTGTTACCATCCTGGTGCCGGACATCCAGGTTTTCAAACTCAGATCCGTTGTACTCCTCCGGTGAGACGTAACCCGGTTGGGCGGCTATCTTCTTGCCAAAACTGCAGGCTGAGTGCCAGATCATCGAGAGCTCGCTATCCGGAAGCGGCGGTTCACATTTATCAGCCTCAGAAAGAAACACCTGATGGGCAGCCTCGTCGCATCCGAACCTCTTGACCACACGTCCGGCAAACCGGCTGAGGGTGGCGTTGCGTCTGCCCTCTGGGATGATAGAAAATACCTCTCCCCTCGGTTCTCTTTGATGAAGCAAAAACTCATCCATGGTCATCGTGCCTTCATTCCAGATGATGTCAGAGAGATCGCAATCGCATCCGTAGACAAAGCGCGCCGCATCCACAGCGCCCTGGTCAAAGAACGGAAAGCGCTTCTGGACTTCTGCCTTAAGATTCCGGTAATCCTCATACGATGCCACAGGATGGATCATTGCGATCATGTGGAACCGGGGACGCGCTGACTCATTCTTTTTCGGAAGCATGTGGTGTCGGCTCGGCATGATGACAAATGACACATTCTTGAAAATCTCCGCCACTTTTTCTGGTGTCACCCAAGACGACGGGTCATCCTCACCGCTGTTGTCACAATCCCAGAAGCCGATATCCGTAGAAAGAAAGTTATCGTTCTTCCGGTAATTGTTCTTGTACCTAGCGCATACAAAATCGTACTTCATCGCCTTCTGAAGCTCCTCCGGAGAATGAATCGTCACCTTATCCGGATAAGAACAGTTCATCCGGTTCTGTCTTTTTCTGGAAACGTATAAATCAAACTGCATCTAAAAACCTCCCTCGTTGTAATCACCACTTGCTGTGAATCACCACTTCTTGTAAATCGCCGTTGTTGACATTGTTGTGATCCTCTTTGTTGATGCTTTTGCTGTAAGTCTCCCTCACTTGCGTTTAGCCGGATCCTTGGATGCAAGCAGATTTTCAGCACAAAAAAAGACAGGCACGGTTCCCACCGTTTACCTGTCCATTTGCCTGTCCGTATTTCTATCCGATTACCTGTCCGGTTGACTGTCCGCTTACCTGTCCGTATTCCTGCCCATTTTCCTGTCCGGTTACTTTCGATTCGCTACTTTAAGGATAGCACTTTTCACTGTCCCGTTTTGAAAGCAAAAACGAACCATATAATCAAGAACACGCCGTTTTTCCTTCTGAACTGCACGAACCGATACGTGATGCTCTGCCGCATAGTCCTTACAACTGATTCGCCGCAGCAGCGTATCCTCTGCCACCTCTTTCATCGTTTCTGAAGGCATGGATGCAATACTCTGCGGAAGGAAATACAACATCATCTTGCCAAGAACATAGTCCTCAATCAGGAAACGGTCTTCCTCGGTAAAACAGGACACGATACTTTCATTGTAGATAACCGTACCATCCGTGTCATATAAGCTCTGATCGACTCCTGCCTGAATCAAAAGCGTAGGTCGATAACGCTCCACAACGCGGCACAGGTCCTGCAGCCCCAGGTACGAATACCGACGCGTCTCCTTCCGGATGACAGCCCGGACCTTAGCTGAAACCGGCTCTAACTTTTTTCTGCTCATGTTGTTCAAGTATCTCCTTTCTCTGTCTGCAGATCCGACGTCTGATGTACCTCTGAACAATGTCCAGAAGCTCTGAACAAGGTCCAACGCTCTGACATCACCCAATGCTCTGACATCAGCCAGACGCTCTAGCTTCAAGCATCAATACGCTCCGGCATCATTAAGACGCTCCGGCATCAAGCATCAGCTGCCGAAGGTAATCCTGTTCTTCCATCAATCCCGACCTTGCCATCAGCTCTGCACGGATTCGTCCAACCGACCTGTCTTTTGCCGATGCAATGCTCCTCCTGCTGATATGCCTTTTCCTTAAACTCTGGATCTGTCGAAGGGACAGATGTTTTCCAAAATATCTGAGAAACACACCCCTTTCCAAGGAGTCCATACGTTCCTTCATCGACGTCTGAATCACCGAAAGCATCCAGTTCACAAAGGCAAGTTCGCGCACCTCACGGTCATACATCAAAGAGAATTCATGGTTCCGGCTCTCTACATATCCGTGATCAAGAAGCAGCGCAATCCGCTCCGGAGCATTACTCAGGGAAGAGGACTGCACGTGTTCTGTGTCATAGCGGATCCCACCGATCGTACTGAGCTCTGCAATGGCATCCTCTTTTGTGATGGTAACGGGTCCCAGCGCCGCCAGCTGCTCCAGTTCTTCTTTTCGAGAAAGCAGAGCAGAATAGTTCTTAGCAAGATATGCCGCTGCTCTGTAATAGTCCAGGCTGGCATTGATGTTCTCATCCTTTTCTGCAGCCTGAGCTACAGCTTGTCCATCTGCCGGTGACGCAGCTTGTTCATCTGCCGGTGACGCAGCTTGTCCAATCGCCTTTCCTGCTTTTTGTCCATCAGGTTGCGGTACATTTTGTGTCAAATGCGAACCCTTTTCCTTCACCTTTGTAGAACAAAACACTGCCGTCTCCTCCTTTGCTTCATTTCTTGAGTCTTGCCTTTACGGCAGCAATCAACTTCTCCTGTGTAACGTCCTTATGCTCCAGCGCGCGCATGACGTCCTCATCGACAGTTCCCTTACAGATGATGTGGTGGACCGTCACAACCTCCTTCTGTCCCTGTCTCCAGAGGCGACCGATCATTTGTTGATATAGCTCAAGGCTCCATGTAAGCCCAACCCAAATTAGGATGTGTCCGCCTTCCTGGATGTTCAGGCCATGTCCTGCAGATGCCGGATGGATAAGCGCCACTTGTATGCAGCCCTTGTTCCAATCTTCGATATCTTTGGAATCGCGGATTTCTCTTGGTTCCATTCCCTCCGCCCTCAGATGCTGCAGGATCCGATCCCTGTCATGCTTAAACCAGAAGGCAATGAGCACATTTTGCCCATTGGCAGACTCGATCAGATCATCCAGTGCATCGAGCTTCCTATTGTGGATCACACGGGTATTTCCATCATCATCATAGACGGCACCGTTTGCCATCTGCAGTAACTTTCCTGAAAGCGCCGCTGCATTGGCTGCATCAATGTTCCCGTCATCCAGCGGAAGGATCAGATCTTTCTTCATGGTGTCATAAAGTTTTTGCTCCTTTGCGTTCATCTCCACTTCATGACGGGTATAGATACACTTCGGCATATCCAGATAGTCGAGCGCCTTCATGGAAATGGTCATATCCGAGATCTTCTGATAGATCAGCTCCTCTGCGCCATCCCTCGGGACATAGCTGAACACGATCCCGGTAGCAGGATTCATAGCCCCGGCTTTAAAGTAGGCCTCCCGATACCTTCCGATAAAACGTCCCAGCCGTTTGCCTCCATCCAGGATGCCGATCTCCGCCCACAGATCCATAAGCCCATTCGAAGTCGGCGTTCCGGTCAATCCCACCATCCGCTTGGCATAGGGACGCATCTTTCGAAGATAGCGAAACCGTTTCGAGTTATGGTTCTTAAATGAGGAGAGCTCGTCGATCACGATCATGTCAAAATCGAAATGACGTCCGTTCTTCTCGTAATACTCCGCCAGCCACTGCACGTTTTCCCGGTTGATGATGTAGATCATGGCAGGTACCGAGACCGCCGCAAGACGGGTCTTCGTATCTCCAACGACAACGGAATACGTGAGATCTTTAAGATGATCCCATTTCCGGATCTCAGCAGGCCAGGTGTCCCTTGCAACGCGCAGAGGCGCGATGACCAGAACCTTTGTCACTTCCAGACTATCCAAAAGCAGATCACGGATCGCGGTCAGTGTGATCACCGTCTTGCTCAGCCCAAGCCCATATCCAAGAACAGTGCAGCTTCCTTGTGTTCTTCAATAAACCGGACAGCATGGCTCTGATACTTGTGTGGTATGAACTTCATTCGGCATCACCTCCCTTCTCAAGGTCTATCGGATCTACCCTCTCACCGTCATTCGAATTCATCTCATCGTTCCACGGGTCTATCTCCTCAAGGTCTGTCTGCTCCACGCCTCTCGGATCCGTTTTCTCTTGGTTCTCCGGATCCGCTTTCTCTTGGTTCTCCAGGTTTGTCTCCTCAAAGTCTTTTGGATCCAATGTCGTGATACGCGTGATATCAGCGGAACTCATATCCGAGAACTTCGGCACATAGTAGCGCTTCATCTCCGGGATCGAAGCTCCGATGCCCTCCGGAAACCTCTGTCCCGGTGTCCAGCTCAGAATGGCCCGGATCACTGGCCGGATCTGCGTCAACGAGTTGATACAAAGAACCGGAAAACCAAGACTCTCCAGCTCGAGTCTTCGCTTCTTCTGCAGGGGACGGAGCATTTTCTTTGGCGCCTTGAGCTCCACAAAGACGCACTTCCCGGGAAAGAACAAAACCATCCGGTCTGGCAACCCATTAGCTGTCTGCGAGTTCAGCTTGTAAGCCATCCCGCCTGCATCTAAAACGGCACGGACAAAGGCGTGCTCTATAACGGATTCCCGCATCGGCTCAGATCTCCGAGCATTTCCCTCGTCCTCCCGCTTGTTTTTCTTTTTCTGGTTCATATTTTTCATAGGTTCTCCTCCTGATTCCATCTCCTCTGCGCTTTGGTCTGCTTCTTCCACGCCCAGCACCAATGCCCTCTAGGAATCTTTCTGTATGCTTCTGATGCCACATTGCCGCAGAAGAAGTGGTTCTTTTCATCGTCATACTGATAAAAGCGGCAGCTATCGCAGCTCTGGTCATAGGTATCCGTTTCCTGTTCCAAGTCCATCTCCCGATTCCGTCTTTCAAAATACGGTGTTCTCTCGTCCATGCTGATCACCTCCCTCTTTGATTACCACCCTCGAAGTTTTTTCCGAATCTCTCTGCGAATCCGTTCCTTCTCCTTGCCCATGGCTTTCTCTTTCACTCCACGGAGTAAGTAGTCCCCATCCAGGTCTGTCAGCATCTCAAACCATGCTGAGTGAAAAAAGGTATCGAGTTCCCTTTTATCCAAGAGCAGCGCAACCTTCTCTTTTCCTCTAGGATGCCGATAGAGTTTCCGTAATGTCGCCTCATAGTCCTTGTAGGCCTGCCCGACAACGGCAAGCGCCAGCTGCTGGTAATTCTCATAGATCCCTGTGGGGCTTCCTTTTTCAGAATCCGATGTAGAGAAAACGGTCACCGTCTTATTCTTCTTCATCGTTCCACCCTCCATCCTCCATCTGTGTTTCTGTTATAAGCTCCCTGCGGCAGGTTTCTTCAAAATCAAGAAGTGCCATTTCGTCGTCTTCCATGCCACAATCTGCCGCATCGACGATTCCAAGTTCTATCAGCGTCTTAAGATAGAGCTTGATGAGATCCGTCCTGCCGGAGTCTATAAGCTTCTGAAAACAGTCCTCCTGTTCCTTTTGATTAAGAAGGGCGTTTCTGTAGAACGGACAGTCTTTATTACCGAAATTCGTATCGTACAGTGCGGTACAATGCCCATAGTGATATGCATGGCAGTCCGGATGCCTTGTGCAGACTGGCATCTTCGACATCGGAACGGTCCCGAGCATCGTTCTAATCATCTCTTTCTCTCTTCCTCCATTTCTTTCTTGTTAGTTCTTGCAGTTCCTCGTGGCCTATAGCCATTTCTCGCGATCCCACGCATTACTCGCGATTTCTTAACTCTCGATTTCCTGCATACAAAAAAGGCCGCGGAAACCCACAGCCTGTAACCTCGTCTTGTGTTAAATGCGAACCGTTTTATCTCACATACAAATCTGTTAATCCTTGAAATAGAAGTCTGGCGCCGCATAGCCAGCAGCCTTTAAGGGAATGTCCGGGCACCAGGGTGGATTCTTCGACATCAGATCACTGACTTCCTCCACTGTCCAGGTGTCTTTCGGGACCTCAACGATCGCCTCATCATGCACATGACCGACAATGCGAAGTCCTGCTTTCTGCATCCGGAGCATGGCCTCGGCAAGGATGTCCCTGGCGATCGCCTGGGTGCAGTTCTCGACTATCTTGCCTCCATAGGTTTCCTGTCTCTGCCAGTGGTTATTGAGCCCGATTCCCTCAAAAGAAAGAGAAAGCCTGCCGTACTGATTCCGCAAAAGTTTCGGATTCCGATAAGCCAGCTTTCTTCCGGACGGAAGACGAATCCACAGCGTATGATCCCGGCAGATGAACTTGATCTTCCCGACTCTCCTCGGGATATAGTCCGTGACCGTATCAATCGCAGCCTGCTCCACGTCCCACCAGTACTGCACCACATGGGGATTGGCATTTCGCCAGTTCGTGATGATATCCGGAAGTTCGGATTCCTTAAGGCCCATATCGAGAGCGCCCATCGCCTTCAAGGCCCCGACACCGCCCTGGTATCCACAGGCCAGCGTCGCTATCTTTCCTTTCTGCCGGAGTTCTCCATTGATGCCATGCTTGACGACCGGAACATGGAACATGGCAGAGGCAACGGCACAGTACAAATCTTTGCCCTCCCGGAAAGCCTTAAGCGTAAACTCCTCACCGGCTTCCCAGGCAAGAACTCTCGCCTCAATCGCAGAAAAATCAGCAACCACAAAACCGCACCCATCTGCCGGAATCAGCATGGTCCGGATGAGCTGCGACAAGATCTCCGGAGTGTTGTCATAGATCGACTCGACCATGTCAAAGGCACCCATCTTGATCAGGTCTCTGGCTTCGTTCAAAGTGCTGATGTCGTTTCTTCTGAGATTTTGTAATTGCAGGATGCGCCCTGCCCATCGTCCGGTTCGGTTGGCTCCGTAAAATTGAAAAAGCCCGTGTGCTCTTCCGTCCTTGGTGACACACCGATCGGCTGCCTGGTATTTCTTGACCGATGATTTTGCCATCCGGAGGCGGAGCTTTAAGACATCAAGGGCCTCTTCATCGCATCCGTTTTTATCCAGATCCCCGATCAGCTTCTGTACCTCTTTCTTTCCAAGAGAGGGAGCCTCGATTCCTCGCTCCATGAGCCACGACTTTAGCTGAGAGACAGAGTTCGGATTCGAAAGACCCGTTAGCTGATAAGCTTTATCGGTCATGGCCTCGGACAAGGCCAGATCACACTCGATCGCCTTCTCCACCAACTCCTGGTCGATCCGAACGCCCAGATCATTGATGCGCTGATCCATGTGGTAGAAGTCCCACTCAAAGTCTGGAAGCGGAAACCGCTCCAGATACTTGCGGATATCCCGTTCTGTCCGGACGTCCTGCTTGCAGTAGGACTTGAACATCTCCCATGCTTCCGGGTCGTCCTTTGGATACCACCTTGTGGATGGATTCGTCTTGGTCGGCTTTCTCGGAACCGAGAACTTCCGGATTAGAGCTTCCCCGGCGCGTTCCTTCTGCTCTCCGGTCTTCAGCACCATTGCCGCGTTCTTAAGAGATAGTGGAAGCGAAAGTTCTGCCGCATGCACCATCGAACATCTCCAGCAGTCCGGGGATAAGACATGCCCCAGCAGCTTTCCAAGACACCTCCTCTCAAAAGCCGCGTTCCATGCGGCCTTAATAATGGATGGATCCTCAATGGCGTTCAAAACCTCCTCCGGCACCTCTTCTCCGGACGCCATATCCACCACCTGCACCTCGTCGTCATCAAAGGCATAGGCAAAGAGCAGGATCTCAAAATCATCCGACTCCACGTATTTGTAAAGACCGCACTTTCCAAGATCGACGGAGGAATAGGTCTCCAAATCGATTCCTAAGATCTTATGATGTGTCTCCTGTGTTTCTTTTGTTTCTTCCATCTATCTCGTTCCTTTCAAAAAAGGAGGAGCTCTTTTTGCCCCTCCTACCATCACACTCATTGGTTGATAACGCGCTGTCGGATCACGGACGTCGGATCGCATCAGATGTAATCCGGAAGGACATCATCTCCGCCTTCGACATCGTCTTCGCCATCGCCCATTACCTCAAAATCCGCACTGGCCGAAGCTCTCCCGGAAAGACGCTCACCATCCTCGACCTTCTGAATGTTGCCAAGGCCTGCAGCGACTCCACGGTTTCCGTTTGCATTGAACGGATAAAAGTTGATACTCACGTTGCAGATACATCCGGAGTAGACTTCCATCGGATCCATAATCGGATTCACCTGACGGTCCACGATCTGCGGTGCATCTTTCGAATTGGCATTGATGAAATAGCTGTTCGCGTACCCCTCATCATCCGGGCGGTCAATATCACCATCGCGAAGCGGCTCCTTCAGATTGGCAGGAATCTTCCCGGCCCACTTGCGGACCTTCCCATCCTCCTTGGCAGCCGCGATGGCCCTTTTGATCTTCTCAATACTCTCGGTATCCGATTTCGGAATCACACAGGATACGGAATACTTCGGATCAGAACCATTGATGCTCTTCGGCTCCCAGATATTTGCAAAACTGATTTTGCAGCGTACAACAACCCTAGTTGCGCTAAACTTCTTAGCCATAAGTCAAATCTCCTTATAAAAATGCCCCGCCCGAAAGGGCAGGGAACAATAGTAACCACATCGATAAAATTTCTAAAAGTTTTCAGTTATTTGTTAATAAAGCTTCTCATTATCAATAAAAGTCCTTGCTTCATCAGCAGAACGGAATAAAGTCATCCTCTGCAGCAGAAGGATCCACTGCCGGTCTCGGATCCGAGTCCTCAACAAGGGAGAGCTTTCCCGGCGGTTTCACCACAAAGTCGCCCAGAATGTCGGCAAACTTCTTCTTTCCCATGAGCTTTTCAATCTCCGTCAGCGTCATCAGCTGTTTCTTATAAAGATCGGTGTATCCGGCTTTGGCAGCAGCATCGACCACATCCTTCTCATTGGTAAACTGCCTCCTCGATCGTCCTTCGACGACCTTGTAGCCCTCCCAGTGCTCGTTGTGGTTGATTGCCTCGCTGGATACATAAGCAAACACGCTCTCGATCCAGTTTGAGATCCGGTTCAGAGAAGGAAGAAGCGATTCAATCTGGCTTTTGGAAAGAAGCGCTGGTTCCTTAAAGACGGGAGCACTCTTTAAGACCGGAGCGCTATTCATGGTCGGCACGCTCTTTAAGATCGTGGCGCTCTTTCCTTCTTCGCCACCTGTCTCAACGGCAGGATCTTTTGCATCCAGATCCAGGAACTCATCGCGGACAAGACCCATAGCTTCATCTGCACAGGCTTTGCAGGAGGCTTTCGCCCGGCAGAACCGGCACCAGTCTCCGGGTTTCTGCTTTCCTTTGCCCTCATAGGCAAGCTTGGCGATGGGCTTTATCGATTCGCCCCATGCCTTGAGATCCTCCGCTGTCATCTCATCCGTTGCGATGTTGTCAAGGCGCGGCTGAACAATGCTCATCCGGACCTTGTCGATATCGAACAGATCCTCGTAGGCATGAAGCGCACCGAGGGCATAGAGCTTAAGCTGTGAGTTGTCGTGCACCTCCACAAAGACCCCTTTTCCGGTCTTCAGATCGCAGATATGAAGTACGCCGCTTCCGTCCGGATCCTTGCCAATGATGACCGCATCCGAAGTACCAAAACCTCCGGGCGCTACAAAACTGTAATCGACCCGTTCCTCTACCATAAGAAGCGGAGCGCTGTTCTTCCGGAACTCCTCTGTCTTTTCAATGACGAACTGTGCATAGGTATCTGAGATCTGCTCGATCTCCTCGGTGTCAAACTCCTCACTCTGAGGCCTCTTGCACGGCTCGTGCAGATAGTGGCGGATCTTCATTTCCCCTAAGCTGTGGCAGAAGGTTCCCTCTTCCGCAAAGACTGAGGTGGTATCCGGGAAGTTCTGCTCCAGCCTTACCGATGGCGGACAGTTCAGCCACCGGTGTGAGGAACTCGCGCTCAAAAGCGCATGTACATCTGGCATTTCTTTCTCCTTTCCTGTATGTCAGATCGCCGAGACATCTGCAAGAAAGTCCGACATCTGATTCTCTGAGAGCTTGCTTACCCTTGCCACTCCGTACTTTTGCAGAAGCCCCTCGATCTTCTGGTTGTTCCTGCGGTCCATACGGATCTTGGTGACGATCACCTTCGTGATATCCTCAATCGTGACCTTCTTCTTAGAAGGCACACTACCCGGCTCTGCTTCTTTCGGAGCAGGCGCGTTAGCAGGTTTTTCCGTATCGTCTGGTGTGTCAACCGGATCGGGTTTTACTGCCTCTTTTGGGATAGACACCGGAGCAGACTTTTCTGTCTCTTTCGTGGATGCAGTCTCTTCCGTGGATGCAGGCTTTTCTCTGTCAATTTTCTCTGACATCTGGCTTAACGCATCGGAGGCTCTCTCCACGCCCAGAGCATCAAAGATGTTTGCAATCCCTCGGAACGTCTCCTTTAACCCTTCATTGAAGGTCTCCGCTTCAACAAAAATCCTGTAACTTGTCATATGGCCCTCTCCTTTCCCATGCTCGTCAATCTGCAACGATATCCGACAAAAGCTCCATCAGCTTCAGCCATTTCTTTCCTTCGCAGGCAGTAAAGTTGATCTGTGCCTCAAGATCTCCATCATCTGAATCATCGATATTGTCCGAACCATCTGTAACTTCCAGATCGTCCATCCCCTCTGTTTCGTCCGGTTCCCCCATAGAGCGGATCGGAATTCCCATCTTGCAGGCGATCCGGATTTCTGCCATCATGCCGTCAGAAATCTCCCTTGAGAAAATCCAAAGCTCATCGGCATCTCTTAAAAGCTCTCTTCCGATCATCAATCCGATTGCTCGATCTGCCGGATCATTTTCATTCAGAAACTGCGTGCAGAATACCGCGCTGCAGATGGGAACCCCTCCAAGAGCTGTAACGACCTTGCAGGCAGCCTTGGCACGTTTAAGATTGTTCTCAAGTTCTACTCTTGCCTCATCTGGATCCGCTGCATCCGGATGAATCTTTGAACAGATGTAAATGTGTGGGATACTTGTGGTCTTCTTTTTCATTTCCTTATCCTTTCTTGTGTATGCTGAACTGCGGTTTTCTATATCCATGTCTATGAGGTATCCATTCCAAGTCCTCCCTTCCAAGGTGCTATAGGATTGATCCCTACACTTACAGTCGTGGGAGGACCCGAAATGGGGACAGGCTCTCAAAAAATTTAAAAAATATTTTTTCGGTTGATCTTGGATTCGGCTCTCTTAAGGTGTGTCTTGACGGAATCCCTTGAAATCTCCAGAATATCCGCGATTTCCGTCTGCTTGTATCCAAACAGATGATAAAGAAGATAGATCTTCCTCTGCTGGCTTGTGAGCTTGGAAAGCTCCTCCTCGATGCTCTCCATCCGGATATATTCCTCCTCCGGATTCGGGAAACGATACGACGTATAGGAAGAAGCCACATCCTCTTTTTCTTCCTCCGCCTTTGTTCCCTTGCGGTCGCCCTTCCGGTTCATGGAATTTTCTTCAATCTGAAAACCGCCCTGCGTGATCACAGCAAAATACCAGGGAAGTGCTCCGAAGGCATTCTCCGTGTTGTTCTGCTTCTGATATTGCTTCTCGTTCTCCCTAAGAGGAGTAAAGTAATAGGTGTGTTCCCTGCAGTCCGGAAGGAACACAACAGTTCTGCCGGATCCATTGTCGTAAGAAGCGTAGCCGTTCTTGTACGCGACGCAGTCTTCCGTGTTCACCATGACCGGGACATTCTCGCGCAGCATCTTTACCGTCGGTGTCTTCTCAAGCTTTGTCACCTTGCCGATCGCCTTAAGGAGGTCATCCAACGTAATGTCGATGCTGATCGATGCCGATGCCTGGTTGATCTTCTTGTTTGTGTTCTCTTTCTGTGCTGCTGTCTGTACTGCCGCCTGATGGATAGAAATCGATACTGAAACCATAAAAAATCTCCTTTGCCGTTCTGGCCTGATGGCCCAGACGCATTGGCAAAGGAGTGGTGCTTCGATCTTTCACAGACGGTGATCCGAGAAGGGAATCCATTTCTACAGGCCTAAAAATGAGCGCAAAAAGGAAAGGGTTCCTCCCCACGGTTTCCGGAATCTTTCCTTGGTTCTGGTACCGTTTGTGAGAATCCTCTGCCAACTGCGCTTGTTAGGCCGATATTCTGTTTTTGTTATGTCTGCTGCATGCCTGCAACAGGGTTTAAAGTGTGTCCGTGATAAATGTGGTGAACCACATGGGCGGTGGTCTTGCCGTTTTCTTCATTGCTTCTTCCTCCTCGTATTGCGGACAGTTCTGACCCTCTTGACCGGATTGTTTTTCCTACTACAAGCCGGAAAGAACAACCTGGACTTGAAACAGCTGATATTCGTTCCCACACCTATACAGATTTGAGAGGGCATTTTATCGGGTCCTTAATAAAAATATTTTGAAAAAATGTTCTAAATCTCCATCGGGTGAGATTTCGTCAGGTGAGATTCCATCATTCTATGTAAGTATGATAGATTCTGATGAAACTATCATTTTCCAGCACAGGTTCTTCGCTGTACTGACCAGTGCTGTTACCGCTCACATATATACGGACCATTCAGAGCAAAATCGGAAATAGAAAATCAAATTTTCCGATTGATGAAGATATGCAGCTGTCATCTGGATTAATCCGGCTCTGTACAGTAAAAGCTGCCGGAGGGATGAAATACTTCCTCTACTAAGAGCCATAGAAATCAACCGCCTCTGGCAAACTCCCGGTCATGTCGGATATAAAGAGCCTCTCCTCATGTCCAGTCGAATGATGCCGGTAATTGTTAACCCTCTGCCTTCGAATTCAGACAGATGACCAACAGTCTTTCCTTATATTTCCTATATGTATATGGTCGATTTTTGGGCGAAAATTTCTGTACGTGCGGATTTTTTAAAGTTTTTTCATGGACAGTCACTCCTTCCTTTTACGGACACAAGGGAACTGATTTTGTGATCTTCTCCTAAAATTCTTTATGTAAGCATGCAAATCTGTAGAAGCCGATATGTCGAGCAAGCTCCGAGACGTTTAAAGCACAAAAAAAAAGCCGGACATGCGTCCGGTGACCAAAGGGTAATATTCACCCTTCCATCATCAAACTACATGTCCGGCTTTGCTCGCTGCATGTTGCAGGTCACGTGGTACACATTTCGTCCACACCTATGCGCGGCTATTTGCTCGGTACAACCGTTATTCTATTTTTCATCATGACTGCCATAACCGTCTTGCAACGAGGACACTTGATCTTAATTGTTCCATGCGTATCGGTCCTCATGTCAAAAAGCCTGTGGCTACAGCAGGGGCATTTGATTGCGATTGTTCTCTCTCCCTCATCCATACGATTCCACCGTCCTTCTTCATAAGCCGTAAGGGCTGTGATAGTCCATGTAGTCGTATGGGGTTTCGCTGCTCCCATATGCCTTGCTGGCAACAGTTTTCTTTCTTCCCGGTAATGTTCTCTCCGCGTCCTCTCTCGTCTTGAACAGCCGGCTGGCTCTTAAGTTTATGCCTGCCCCGCCGGCAGCGACGGTATAAAAATCTCCATAACTTCTAAGAATAACGACAGGCGTCACATAGGAATGATTTTCGACAATGTACGCCTTTTCTCCTACTTTGAATGTCATCTGCTTCCTCCATAGATGGACATTCTCAGCCAAAAGGGAAAGTCAGACTGAAAATGCTGCAATCCCGCACGGTTCTTATGCGCAGCATCTGTTCTGATTAGATCTGCACACATCGTTTTTTGCTAAGGTAGCGAATCTTGCTGAACGATAAACTTTGGTTGCTGTTGCGTCTCTGTTACTTCTAATCTGCTGCTTCTTTTTTGTGTTATCCCGCATTTTATCTGGTCCTAAACCATACCACATTCAATCAAATTAAAAAGAGGCACAGCATAAATTATTCTGATGGATTTTACATCGGATTGCTTTATGCCGT
>NZ_JBQKGW010000027.1:0-19968 GCF_052118625.1 Porcincola sp. LCP21S3_C12
ACAATTCGCAGAAACAGTTACTTTTAAAGTGACTGACACATCTGTAGAAATCCAAAATCGGCGCGAAATAATCTGCCGGATGGGACATCATTTAATTTGCCGGACAACAGCCCGGTAGGACGAATACCTCATCCTTTCGCCGCAGTCAGCACAGTATACAAGGCCGGATAGTCTGCTGGTGATTCCCAGAACCGTCTTCTTCGCGCTGCGGTTCATGATTCTTTGGGCTTGCTGCCATGTCTCAGGGTCAATAATCGGTTCATGAGTATTGGGAAAGACAAGCTGCTCTTCACCCGGAATATTTCTTTTCTTCTTTCTTTTGAAATCCACGCTCTTTGTCTTGCCAAGGACCGTATACCCCAGGTATTCCTTGCGCTTCAGAATATGGCTGACTCCCGTTGCAGACCAATAGTAAGGATCTTTGTAACGGATGCTGTGAACGTTCTCCGGGTGGTATTTCTGCCGGAAGGCGGTTGCGTTAAGAATTCTCTCATCCATCAGCTTTCTGGCAATCTCTGTGAGGGACAGTCCATCCGCCGCCATCCGAAATATCTTTTTTACGATAACCGCCTCGTCCGGAGCAACTACAAGAGTCTGCTTGTCTCCGGGATTCCGGGTATAGCCGAAGGGAACAGCTCCACTGCATCGGAGTCCTTTCTGCATCCTTGCATGAAAGATTGTCTGGATCTTCCGGCTCGTATCCTTTGCATACCACTCGTTCATGATATTCAGGAACGGTGTGAAGTCATTGCTTCCCGGTCGGTCACTGTCGATGTTGTTGTTGACTGCGATAAAACGAATGTGTCTTTCAGGAAAGAGGATGTCTGTGTAGTAGCCGACCTGAAGATAGTTTCTTCCGAAACGGCTCATATCCTTTACGATCACGGTTTCTACATGACCAGCATTGATTTCTCCAAGCAGTTCCTGAAACCCCGGGCGTTCAAAGTTGGTCCCGCTATAACCATCGTCGGTAAAGTGCCGGATGTTCTGAAAGCCCTGTTGGGAGCAGAAGTCCATCAGATACTGTTTCTGATTGATGATACTGTTGGAGTCTCCCTGCTGCTCATCATCTCTTGACAGCCGCTCATACAGGGCTGTGATCTTTTCTCCCGATGATGAATAGCTTTTCATTAGAAGTCCTCCTGTGTTGTAACTCCGAATTTCTTACATAGACATTTGTCTTAATTCAAATTATCCGTTCGGATCCGTGAAAATCATAGAGCTGTTTGCGAGGAATCCGTTAGGCTGAACAAAATAGAAGGATTTTCCTGCTCCGGACCCGCCGATGACGATTACATTATTGTTGAGTCCTGTCTTATGGGTATCCAGGCTCATTCTCAGGTTCTGTGACAGGATCTTGTTTTTTGAGGGATCCTGATCTTCCAGCTTCTTGTTGATCTCCTGGCAGGTTCCAAATCTGGCTGTTCCATACTCGGTTCCCGGTTTCACATCCCGGTCCATGGAAGTCACTCTCAGAAATATGACAAACCAGATGATTGCACAGATCAGAACCCCTTTTAGAGTCATGCCTGTGATGCGGAACGGCAGAGGATGAAGCAGTGCCCAAACAATCTGTTCCTTCAGATTATCCAGTGTCACATTCCTCCCATCCAAAAGGCCTATCGCATAGCCGAGGTAAACTGCCACAGGAAGAAAGATCAGGAAGAAGGCAAGATTGCCGTTCTTTTTGGAAGTTTCCACTTATGTCTTCCTCCCTTCTCTTATCGCGTCTTCTCAAAAGGAGATGGTATATCAGTCTTTCCCCTGCCCAGGGCATTGCTAAGGCTTTCCAGAGCCGAAACCGGTCCTTCCAGGCCGTTTCCAATCTTGTTCTCCGTCTGGGTTTTCGATACCTCTCTGGCAGCGACCGTCTGCTTTGGCGCTGTCCGTCCGGCTGCAGCTTCCTTCATGATTGCCATGACCACCGGCCCCGCAAGGCTCTGGAAGATGCCAGTCTGAAGATTAGTGACTGTGTAGGAATGGTCACGGAACAAAGCAGCGCCCATATTTCTGGCGTCCGCAGCATTTCCGGGAAGGACTGCATCCTTAAGCGGGACAAATACCGTCTGGTCACCGCTAAGCTGATATTCGGCAAAATTCTTCATCACGGACACCGGCGGCCCGGAGATCCATTGATACTGCTTTCCGAGTCCCTGCACGTCCAGGTCGCGCATGCGGACCCGTACATCCTCAAAGGCATTCTGGATATCCCTCTTCTGCATATCCGGTGTTCCATACTCAGTACCGAAAGATGGTTCTTTTTCCGAAGAGGATGGAGCTTCTCTCTCCTTCAAAAGGCTTTGAAACTCCGGCGTAGGTTCTCCGTCTCTCGTGAATGCGGTAGACAGGTAGTCCTTCTCGCTGAGCATACCCAGATATATTTCCTTATTGGGTCCCATTGCATGATCGATAAGCAGCGCTCGGACCTTCGGGGCCTCCGAGACAGAAACAGCATACTGGGTACGGCCGTCCCCGCCACAGAGATCTGGCATCCTTGCAAACAGGATCCCGTGTGCTTTCATTTCCTTCTCGATAGCCTTCAGTTCATATTGATCTTCACTTCCTGCATTCAGGTACATCATGTCTTCGCCCTTGATTGACCGAAGACGTCCCAGAAATGTCCTGCCTTTCCATTTGGAAAGCCAGATGGTATTGATCAGTTTGGCAACCTGAAGTGCTGCCTTGAGACTGATATTGCCGAGTAGATAGAGTCCTCTTCCGGTCGCAATAACGATCTGAGAGGCTTCTCCGACTTCACTCATCCGTATCCTCCTTTCCTCATGTATACGGAAAGGACTGCAGACAGAGAATTTCCTCCATTCTCATGCTGCAGCCCTCTTCATTCAGATCCGTTCTGTCAGAGTGACTTTTTGTCCCATGGAAGAGTCACGTCCGCAAGTGCCGGATCAGGTTCCGGTCCCGGTGCCTTGTCTCTGTTTCTGTCCACCTCAAGCCTCTTGTCCTGATAAGCCTTGATCACAGCCTCATTCATGCGTTTCCGCGTTCCCGGTGAAACGGGACCGGCGATGTTCTGATACTGTTCCCCGACCTTCTCATATGGATAGATCACCTTGAGTTCCCCTTCCTTCTCACAGATCCGGACGCCGTCGATCTTGACCAGGCCGGCATAGTTGATCGTCGCATAGGCTCTGGTCTCATCCTTATTGAAGATCCGTACATCGACCGTCATATCGACCGGCTCCTTCTCCAGTTTCATCCGTTCCATCACGCTCTGGTTGACGGCATCCTCGATCTGCTTTCTGAGATCCTTATCTTTGATGTAGATGAAGGAATCCCATTTATCCTTGTCAGTCCTTTTCTGAGGAAATGACACAAAGTGGTAGATGCTTCCGTTCTTTTCTGCCTGAACCACCCGGACGTTGTGGATTACCACCTTCTCATCCAGATATACGTCTCCGAATGCGATGATCTTGTCACTGCCTGCCGGCTTCATATCTGCTCTGATCTTCATCTGCTTTCCTCCTTAGCTGCTGCCTTGGGCTTTGCTTTTTCCCCGGAAGGCGGAGCGGGGACGATGCCGCCCCGCTTCACTGCCTCCGCAATCTGTTCCTGGGTGACCTGATAGAAATAGGTCTTCCCTTCCATCTCAGTCAGGAGCTTATCCAGGACAGTACTCATCTTCTTCAGCCAGACGGTCCTGTCCCGCTCCTGCTTTCCCCGGATTTCTTTCAGTCTCCGGTTCTTCCTGGCTTCCAGAGCCTGGCGTTTTTCTCTCGACTTGCGGATCTCATCTTCGATCCGCTTCAGTTCCTCATCCATGTCAGACCTCCTCCCAGCCATAGTCGTCCCAGAGAAGCCTCAGCATACTCAGGACGAAATATTCCTTCCTGTATGCCATCAGCCGGTTCATGAGCTTCCTCCGCTCCTTTGGTGTACGTGTATCCATATCCATCGTCCTCCTTCCTCTTACAGGCTCACGCCCGGAACAAGTTCCGGCTCTTCATCTTTCACTTTGTTCAGCTCCGGCGCAGTCGGGCAGATCAGCATCTTCCTGTCAGCGTCATACTCATGGCAGAGATCGGACAGCTGGTCCTCCGGATCGACCTGGGTCTCATTGATGTCGCTGATCATTTCGTCCAACTGACGGGGATCACTTCCGAGCTTCCTTGGAACGATCATGACTTCATGGATGGAAGAAGGCAGGACAAAAAAGCCTTCCGGCATCTTCTGCTGGATCTGCTCCAGGACATTGGGAACAAAGACAACAGCTGCTCCCAGTGTCATAGCGGAAGTCGTCAGGACAAAGAGCGGAAGGTCATCATCCAGGCTGATCTGGTCATGGCCTTCACTTCGGGTCTCCTCATCTCTCGAGCTCTGATTCTGTTCCTCAGGCTCTCCTTTTTTCAGGGTGTCGACATCAAGCAGATTGTTGTCAAGAAGCCTCTCTTTTGTTTCCTCCCTGTGTCCGCTCTGCTGCATCATCATGCAGCTGGTCACAACGGACATCCTGTTGAGGGTCGGCGGTGTATTCTTCAGAGTGTTTTCAACCGCTGCCTGAAAAATCTGTTCCTCGTTGACGTGGAATGTATCCATCATCTGATTATTTACAAGGATCGTTCCGTCAGATCCGTCCGGTCCTTTCAGATGGATCCGGTAGGTGCAGGCGATATCCCCCATTTCTCTGTGCGGAACGGTAGAAAGAAGATCCTTATTCCTTGTCAGTCCGACTGCACTGAGATAAATCCTGTCCTTCATCGCAGACCAGACACTGAGCATACTGGGATTAAATCCGCCGATTTCCGTGTTCTTCAGCTTATCCAGCGATTCGGTTCCTTCCCGCGCGATTCCTTCAAAGACCTGGCTCATAGTCATATTGCCTTTTGCCACATCTTTGTAATAGTTGTTCAGATAGATGACCGGCCCGCATGCCTGACCGGGCATAGTAACTGACACTCCTGCAAGATCACCGAGATTTACCTTGCGGTTCTTCTGTATCCTGATCTGTGCCCCCTGATACTGGGGCGGCAGGTAGCTGCTGACATTCTTCTCGATCTGGTCACAAAAATCCTTAAAGTTCATCATGTAGTGTTCCTCCTTGCTCTTTTCAAAAATAAAAGACCCCGGCCTTCTGCCGCGATCTTCGTCACAGTTTATGTTCCGGTTGCCTGTCCGCAGCCTGTTCCATTTCCTTCCAGTCCTGAGCATCGGTCTCCATAAGCCCCTCCTGCCTGAGACTTACGTATTCCATCTCGCTTCTCCCGATGATGACATGGTCCAGCACTTCTATGCCCAGGATCTTTCCGGCGCTGACCATCCGCCTGGTCATGTCCAGGTCCTGCTCCGACGGCTGTAGAGTGCCGCTCGGATGATTGTGCAGGATCAGACAACAGGACGCATTGGATAGGATTGCTGATTTGAATATGTCCCTTGGATGTGCAACCGTATAGTTCAGTGTCCCGACACTGCAGATATTTGCATTGATGACCTGAAGCTGGTTTGTCAGATTGACGACCATCAGAATCTCCCGGTCCAAGTCCCCGAACTCTCTGGTCAGAAGCTTTACGGCATCACTGACCCCGCTAACAGGCTCCGAAGATCTCAGGGTCCGATCCGGGATCATCCTGATCCGCACCAGTTCAAGCCCATTCTCCTTATTCATCGAAATAGATCTCCATGACCACTCCGTCCGGCATAGCCCTCAGGAGCTCCTTCACGATGTACGGTTCCATCTTCATGACTGGCTCCTTATCCGGAAACTTTCTCTCCCAGAAGACTGCGGCGGAGGCCTGCATTTCTGTCTCTTTTTCTCCATTCTTCACTCTCATCCCTCCTTGGAGTAGGTGATCATTCTCTCCATGTTTGCCGCCTGGATAGCAGGGTTGCAGATTTGAACCAGCATCTCAAATGGGATGCCTCTGGCGTCTGCTTTCCGGATCACCTCCTTCTGATCATCCGAAAAATCCGTACTCTCAAGGACTTTCTTCAGGAAACGCCTCCTCCGTCTTCGCTTAATCCATCCCTCCTGTGGGAATGAAATCTGCGACACCTGTTTCTGCGTTGGCGATTCCTCAGCTTCCTTTTCCTGCCGTGTATCGCACTGATTCTTCAGAGCCTTCACCTGCTGCCTGAGTGATTCATTCTGTTCGATCAGTGTTTCATTCTTGTTGGTCAGTTTCATATTGTCCCGGTTTAACAGATCGATTTGTAATCTGAGCTGATGGATGTTTTCCTGATATTCATCCAGCCTGTCCTGAGCTGACAGGATATCTGACTGTAACTTTGCCCTCTCCTTTTCTGCACTCTCACTCTGCAATGTTGCTATCTGCATCCGGTAGTTATCCATCCGGTCCATGACCTGATTGGAAAATTCAGTCTGTGCACGGATCATATTCGCCTGTGCTTCATTCTGTGATTTCACAAGCTCTGCGATTATTTGAATGCCTTTCTCTGAAAATAGATAATCCTGCACCTGTTCTTCTGCAGAAGCTGCTTTTACCTTGCTGGGCCGGCTGTCACCGGCATCCTCTGCCCGGTCTTCCCGTCTTCCGGTTTCCTGTGACTCTGCAGTTGTAGACGAATCCGGCTCCTCATTCTTCGGGCGGCCTCTTCCCCTCTTGGGCGGCATCACGATATCTTCCTCGCTGCCTGCAGTCTGCTCCAACTGTTCCTTATCTCTCTCTTCCATCTTTCCTGCTCCTTTCTTCAGCATGCTCAGTCCGGCCGGTCTCTTCCGCGCCAGCCTGTTTCTTCTGCTTCTTCTGTCTCTCCTCTTCAGCCTGCTGTCTCTTCAGTTCTTCCTCATGCCTGCGCTGCATCTCCCTGTAGTCTCCCCGGTCAAGGTTTCCAGCTTTCTCATCTTCAAACTGCCACTCGATATTCCTGACCAGGCGTTCCCTTTCTCTGAGTTCCCGCAGCTGCGCAAGGCAGGCGGCCTTTCGGTTGATCAGGCTGTTCCGGTAGCGGACCGCCTGACTGACCGGCATTACCTTCCCGATCTCCTCATCCAGCCTGTTCAGTTCTTCCTGCTCATCCGCGCTGAGCCAGAACTTTTCCCTGAGGGTCTCTCTGCGTTTTACCTTCCTGCATATGTCATTCCGGTAGAGCTGTGTCTTTACAGAGGAGAGCTCCGACTGGACGGCTTTCCGCTCATTTCCAAAGTCAGCTCTTCTGCTGACCAACTCTTCTTCAGTCCGGATATCTTCCCGGATCAGAAACTGAAGATTGTCGGTCAGCTCCTCCAGACTCAGGACAATGGTCCTGCTGCCCCTCCTGCCTCTGAAATCAGGCTTCCGGATCAGACAGGTATTTCGCCATCTCCTGTAAAAACTTCGCTGAAACTCATTCATATGCCACCTCCTGTCTTTCTTCCTGGCAGCAAAAAGGAGACGGCGGACCGTCTCCATATCTCCGTACGTTCTGAAGTCATCCGGGCTGATCGGATGAGAACGCACATATTCGATTCGCTGCTGGATCTCTTCTTTCGAGTAGCCTTTGCCAAGCCGCAGGCTCCTCACCGCTCTTGCTCTTCCTTTGGGAGTCAGTGACAGGTACTTACCATCCCGGACCGTATACTCAAGCGATTCCATATATTTCAGGAAACTGCTGTAGGAAGGACTTCGCAGAATCGCCTCATCAATATCGTCCCGGATCAGATCGAACCAGTGATTGATGTAGGGATGACTGTTCTCCCATTTTTTCTTCACCTCCCTTGGACTATCCTCCGGATGTTTCCTGTTGAACCGCTCCTTCTCCTTGCGGGAGACCCACTCTCCATAATCAACAAACTTTCTGTCCTCCCCGTACTCCAGCGGAGGTAGTCCATGCTTCTGGCACACCCGATCCGAGATCGGCTGAATTCTCTTTTCCCAGTCACCCTTCGGTGAATGGTACTTGGCTCCATCATCGATGGCTACAGAATCAAAAACGATGTGGACATGCATATGCTTCTGATCCGTGTGGACAGCATAAGTGTAGTAATATCTTCCGCCAAGCAGCTCCTGGGTAAAGTCTTCTGCTATGGCTGCAGCCGTATTCACATCAACTTTGCTGCCCGGCGGAAATGAAATTACATAATGAAATCCCGCACTTCCGCCGGGCTTGTTCCAGTACTCCTTGTTTCTCTTCATCACAGAATATGCCCTGTCCGGACTCTGCCCTGCATTTCCTCCAATCAGAGCCGCTTTGTCAGGATTGCAGATATATTTCAATGCGGACTTGAGGCCTCCCGATGAATCGCCATGCGTTCTTTCCTTAATCCGAAGCAGCTTCGTTACAGCCATTCTGTATGAACTCCACTATTCTGTTGCAAATCTCCTGGCACCTCTCTTCAAGCTCTTCCTGCAATCCCAGTGTTTTTCTGATCATTGGATTACTGGCATAACCTACTGCATTGGAATTGTGAGCAATCTGATTAATGTTGTTCCCTACCTTGCTGACACTGTAGTCCAGCTTATGGAGAAGGGCTTTCAGCTCTTCCGGAACCTGCGGTACCTTGGAGCTGAATATTCTGGACCGAATGAATTCTGCCTGACTCATTCTTGACCTCCAGGCGCTATCCTTGATCCATTGCATCTCAGAATCCGTAAGTCTGAGTGTGATCCTGTTTGTTCGGCAGCCTTCCTGTCTGTCCGGATAATAAGCGAATACCATCATCGTCTTTTTTCCTCCATGTTTTCCTCGATATTTTTCCGTATTTTTTCAAAAAATAGTACGTTGAGGGAGCAAGATACGCCTTTGGCAGACCAGCCATCCATCAGGGGAAAATCCCCTGGCCCCTCAGAAAATTAAAATCTTTCACGGTCCATCACCTCCTTTTTTGTCCCAGCTGTTCGATCAGCTCACTTTCTGCCATGTCCGAAGCGGTTACCCCTTTCACAGCGAGAAGCCTGATCAGCGTTTTCGGCTGGACAATAAAAAAGATCCATTCGGCATCTCTGCCAAGGATCCAGCATTTTTCCAGAGCATCGTTCTTTGCCCTGTCCTGTCTCTTCTGTTTGAATTTCTGGTTTTTCATCTTCAGCGGAAAGACTCTCTCTCCGTAAAGAATCTTTCCAGATTTGAAAATGAGCCTAAGCTCTTTCAGTCTTCTCAGGTCGGCAGCCGGATCGTCAGAGACATTTCTGCCGATTCCTTCACAGACCAGTATGATATCTGCATCCATGCCTCCTCCCTTTTTTCATCATTAGCTGATCAGCCGCTTTCTCAGCGGCTTTCCTGCTTTGGCTGTATTCAGGAGAAGGAATACTTGCCGCTGTCCTTGCTGTAAACTGCGGTTAGTGTCGAACCGTCATCAAGTTTCAGCCGGATGGTCGCCTGCCTGGTACCTGCGTCGATTGAGTAATCCGTCACTTCAGCACTGTTCACGTCCTTCTTTCCTTTTCCGAAAAGATAGTCATAAAGGCTGTATTGGAAGACGTAACGGTTATCCAGGTAGTTGAGCAGTTCTTCCGGTACGGAGCTGATGCTCATCTGAGTGGCATCGTAACCGCTGTCCGTTTCCTGCTGGAATTGAGGCTGTGCCTGAGTCTGGGGCTGTACCGTGTTCTGGGCTGGCTGTCCGCTGTTCTGACTGTCTGCTCCAGAAGATGTCTCTGTCGTCAGCGTCTCAGGCTGTACTTCCGTCTCCTTCTCCTCGATCAGGAAGATGTACTCCCCCGGCATCTTCGGGAAGAGAATGAAGCGGAAGCTCTTGCCGTCCTGCTTCTCCAGTCTCCCCTGAAATGCCATTGCGTCCGGAAGTGAGCTGTCGATCTGATTCTCGACAATGATCCGCTTTGTGCTGATTCCCCTATCCTTCAGGAAAAGCCCCGCCTGTCTGAGGAAGTCAGATTCCTTGAATCCGGCATCCCTCTTCTCCTTGTCCGTCATTCCGGTGATCGTAAGATAAGGGCTGATCCCGCTCGCATCTCCGTCCCCGAAGATCTGGGCCTTCATGGACTCCTGACCCTGACGGATCAGTTCCTGCTTTTGCTCTTCTGAAAGCTCTGTCTGCGGGGTGACTGCTTCAGTCTCCAGCGCATCTGACCACCCAGTCGAACTGGCGGTTTCCGCAGCACTCAGTTCACTCATCACCTGGGCGGTGGATGGGCCTGAGCTGTCAGTATCCGGCATTCTGGCTACCTCTGCAGCTGTGGCAAGGAACAGGACCGTACAGGCTACAGCTCCGAATGCCGTCAGCTTCACTCTCCGTCGTCTTCTCTTGTCTGCTTCATCCGGTGACAGATTTTCCTGGCTGTCATCCTGACCGCTTTTCCCTGCCAGTCTTCGAATAAACTGTTTTCTTCTGAATCCTTTGAGCGGTCCCTTCTCTTCCTGAGAAGGTTCCTGCCGGAAATCATTTCTCTCATCCTTGTCCATGCATCTCCCCCTCTTCAGAATCAAAGACCGCTGAAGGAAAACTTATCAGCTGCCTTATCATAGGTTCCTTCGATCGTCTCGCCGGTATTCAGTTCAATGGAGAACAGAGCCCTGTTCTGGTCCGGCTGAAGTTCATAGCTGCTCATGGTGCCGACCAGCTCCCCTGTCTTTCCGCTCTTCAGCACGTAATCGAATACCTTGTCGTAAAACTGATCCTTGCCTCCGATATACTTGAGCAGATTTGTCGAGACCTGCAGGATATCAAACGAAGTGGTCACTTCTTCCTGCTGGCCGGAGGATCCGCCGGAATAGCTTCCGCCGCTGTAGCCTCCGCCCGATCCTCCTGAATAAGAACCGGTATTTGCCGGGGCAGCCGGCCGAGTCTCTGACTGTGTCTCACTCTGGGAAATCTCACTTTCCCGCTCTACTTCGGTGAAGAGGTACTTCTTCTCCTTCGGATAGTACACGGCAAGAGCCTCCCACCTGGGGTCATTGTTGAAATAGATGTAATGGTAGACCTGCTCGTCCCCGTCTTCTTTCTTGTACTCTTCCTCAGAGAAAGTCACGTCCGTAACGCCTTGATACTCGGATGCTGCGGAGCTGATGTGAAGCTGGTCGCCCAGCTGCTGAAGGAATGCCTGGTCATCGAACTGTCCGCTGTAAGACTGGAGGATCGATGCCGTAAGTCCGTGAATGGTCAGGTTGTAGGGATTGGTCTCCGGTGTCTCAACAGCCGGTTCCGCCTCTGTCTGCTCTTCCTCCTGCTTGTCCTCATCCGGCTCCTTTTCCTTGTCCGTGAACTTCAGGTTGACCAGAATGTCCTCGTCCGGCATGACGAAGTTGATCCTCTTGTTGTCACCGTCTGCGTCATTGACCAGATAGGAGTAACTGGTGGAAATGTCACCGGTCGCGTTGATCGATACATCATCGAAGTACTTGCCCTCGACCGGATGGACCACCAAGGCGATCATTTCTTCCGGCTCAGCGGAAAGCATCAGCTTCTCGTCATCCTCGCTCTTGAAGAGTTTCTTATCATACTCGATGCTGCCGTCCGAACTCTTGTAGATGAGAACGCTGTGCTTCTGAGCTTCCGTCTCTGCCGGCTTCTTCGGCTTCTTTACGATCACGTTGGCGGCTATTAGAGCTGCGGCAACTGCAGCCATGACACCGACCGTGATCAGAATCGGCTTGTTGTTAGACCTCTTTGGATACATGTCCGTTTCCTCCTTACCTGTTGTAGGCATAGACGCTGTAGAAGTCGTATGCCTTGCTGTAAACGACGATATAGTCCTGGGAATAATTCCTGTCTCCTGACTTCGTGTAGACCCGGACCATACAGCGGATCTCATCGTTCGTCTCATCCAGCATTTCCATAAGCTCTACTCGGGTCACGTTGTAGAGATCTCCATAAGCCTGGTAGATATGGTCTGCGATGGCATGGTCGAACTCGACCGCATGATCTCCGATGAAGGCTTCCTGAACTCCGGAATAAGCTTCCGTGATCTCCGGATGAAAAGACTGACAAAACTTCTGAAGTCCGGCATCCCTCTCCTCCTTCTGCTTCTGGATTTCCGCAACGCTTGTCGGAGAATCCGTCTCCGTCCTCTGTCCGTCCCTCAACTCTGCCTCCTCCTTTCCGGCCTGCATGCTGCGGCCTTCGGTCTCTGATTCATCAGGACCACCATCTGTCTCTTCCCTGTTCATTCCCGGCAGCGTCCCTGCGATTCCGGGACCGCTCTCCGTCACTGCTTCCGTCTCCTCTGTCTCCTTCACCATCCCGTCCACCATCCGCTGAGATATGGAATCGATCAGCATCGGAAGGTAGATGGAGATTAGGACAGAGACACTGAAGATCAGGATATAGGCTCTCATTTTCTTCCTGTCCACTTTGTCATCTCCTTTTCAGGTACGAAAAAAGCACCGGCCTCAAGGTCGATGCTCTTCCAAATTATTACGAGTATGCAGTTAATCAGCAGTAATATGAAATCTGTCCAAAATGCTCAGCCCAGCTCTCCAGTATCATCTGGCTGTTTGCTTCGATAAAACGGATGATGTAGTTCAGCTGCGGCTTCGGGATGCCTGAATTATTGTTGGCAAGCAGTGCACGGGATTCACTTGTGATCCAAATCTTCGTGCCAGTCCTGGAAGGTCTTCCATATGCGACATGGACATGAACCGGTTCCAGAGGCTTGTTCTCATTGGACCAGAAGTATATGCAATATCCGCCAAATTTAAACAGCTGTGGCACGCTCGAATCCTCCTTCCGCTGCAAGGCTCAGAATGATATGCGCATTGTGATGAATAAACTCATCCCATTTTTTCATCTCTTCCTGCGAATACCCCTCAATATCGATCCAATCATAGGATGGAAGGATGCAAGTCGCATTGTGAAAGCCGTCGTCTACCGGTGTCTCCACGTAAACTTTCACAGTCCCATCTGGCAGAAGGTCAGAATGGGTAATTTCTGTCTCATCCGGAAATGTAACATAAGGATTCTTCATTCGGATCTCCTTTCAGCGATAACATCTGTCATTATCCATAAGGCTGCTCACTCTGCTGTCAGTATAACAGATTTCTACCATTATGTGCCGAAGAACCAGTTTCCGCCGATCTGCACTGCATTTGCCCCGGTGACCTTTCCCTGCCTGCTCCGGAAGCTGGTGTGTTCATGGTTGCGGACGCCGTGCCTCAGGCAGTCATCAACCGCCTGCTTTACGTAGTCCGGAACATTGCCGTTCAGCCTTGCTTTCCAGTAGTTGTCCATGGAATAGCAGTACTGGCCGGGTGCCGTCAGCTGGCTTAAGGCATTGCCGCCTTCATAGCTCCAGTTCCTTGACTCGGTCCGGTTCATCGCCGAGGAAATGACTGCCAGTGCTCCCTGGTAGGAGCCGTTGTCTTCCTGTGCGACGATAGCCCAGATCAGTTCCATCTGTTTCTGCGAATACTCGGTCCCGTCTGTCCGGAAGCCGGTCTCCGCGATTCCCTGGCTATCATCCTGAAGGATGATGTAACGCCGGATCGATGTGATGGGCATGAAGTCCACGTTACTGATCATAGGTCCTGTCCCCGGATTCTCCGCTGTGTTGTAGGAATGGCCACTGCAGTGAACGACCTTGCCGTCGCCCAGATAGATGCCTACATGGGGATTGCTTCCCCAGTAGACCACATCGCCCGGCTGAGCGTCAGACACATCCGGAACCACTTCACCGTTTGCTCCCTGGTCCTGTGCAATCCTCGGAAGGTTGATTCCGAAGGACCTGTAGATGCTCTGAACAAAGCCGGAACAGTCGGCCCCATAACTGAGACTCGTTCCGCCCCAGATGTATGGGATCTTTCCGATGAAGCTGGTGGCATACTGGGCGATCTCTTCTCCCATCGAAGAGGCTGCCGGCTTCACCGACTTCAGTGAGAAGTACAGGGACCGGTTGTCCTCCGGATCGACCAGTTCTTTTGCAAATGACTCATCGCCTTTATCCTGAAGAATGCTTCCAACCAGGTCACCGCAGAAAAGATCTCCGGATCGGATGAACCCCCTCACATCGCCTGACTCCACGAAATACCAGCCATTTTCATGCTGGGGTTCTGCCAGAATGTAAACCACGCTCCCGGAAGCCGCCTTGCCGACTGCGCGAGCATTTTCCTTCGGGTATTCGAGCACATCCGAATCGGCTACGACCAGAGCGGAGTCTTTGTCTGCTACAACATCCTGCGTGGTTGTCTGAGTGTAAGTGAATGCAGAATTGTCCGCGATCTCAACATCCGGAGTAGCCTGATCGAAGCCCTTCTCACCAATCACCTCAACCATTCGGGAAGTATCCCGCCCAGTCTCCAGAACCGAAGAAGGGATGAAGCCTCTCACATTTCCGGACTCGATGTAGGACCAGTCGCCGACTGATTTCAGGACACACGCAAGTCCAAAGAAGGGAAGCTCCCCGACGATCGCGGACTTCTGGTCCGGCTTTTCATAGATTCGGTTGCTCCTCTCTCCTTCCGCGATCGCATATTGTTTCTTCACCTGGGAGAAACGGAAATCGCGCTTGAAATACCAACTCGGATCCCAGTAGCTGCCGTTGTAGTAATAGCTGTCGGAAGAATAATCCTCCTCCGACTCGCTCTCGGTTTCCTCCTCATCCGGCACCTCCTCCAGAGTGATCTCTGTCTCAGACTCTGTTTCTGTCTCCTCCTCATATGGTGGTTCCACTGCTGTCTCCGATTCTGATGCGGTCTCTGATTCAGAAGACTTCTCCGTTACGGGTTCTGACTCTGCCGACTCGGTCGCTTTCCCAGTTTCTTTTTCACTCGCCTGCTCGGTTGTCTTTTCACTGATCTTCTCCGTTTCTGACTCTTTTACCAGACCATCTGTTTCCGTACCCTTTTCACTGCCAGGCTGCTGTTCGGTCTCCGGTATAGTTTCGGTACCTTTCTGTGTTTCCGAAGCGGCCTCCGACTTTTGCTCTGTTTCAGGAATCTGTTCTGTTGCTTTTTCCGTTCCCTTTTCTGCAGCCGGAGCTGTCTCCTCAGGTACGGTCTCCGGCGCTTCCGTGGCTCCTGTTCCATTGTTCATCATTTCCCTTTCTGAGTTTCTCTCCGTTCCGTCAGATGTGCTTTCCGATGTGATCACCATCTGCTGATCCATTTCCGTCTCTGCAGCCGGTACAAAAAAGCAGCCGCCCATGACCGTAGTCATCAGAACGGCTGCCCCGGAGAGCAAAGCTGTTATCCTTTTCCATCTCATGATCTTTTTCTGTGACGCTCCTTTCTCTTAGTAATCGAAGAACCAGTTGCCGCCGATCTGCACTGCGTCATTTCCTGTCACCTTGCCTTTCGTGCTGCGGAAGCTCGTATGGTTGTGATTCCTTTTTCCTTTCTTCAGACAATCATTGACCGCCTGCTTGACGTAATCAGGAACATTTCCTCCCAGTCTTGCCTGCCAGTAGGTGTCATTGCTGTAGCAGAACTGGCCGGGCGCCGTCAGCTGAGCCAGGGCATTCTTGCCTTCGTAGCCCCATTTCGGGGACTCGACCCGGTTCATTGCAGCCGAGATGACAGCCAGCGCTCCTTTATAAGATCCGTTGTCCTCCTGGGCTACGATTGCCCAGATCAGTTCCAGATCTGACTGGGAATAGTTGGTCGCATCCGTCTTATGACCGTAGGACCCCATACCGCCAAGTCCTCCGTAAATGTTCCCGCGTCCTCCGACATCCGGAGTCAGGACCCGCCTCACTTCAAGGTACTGGTGGTATTCATTGGAAATGTGAACTCCTCCGGACTGATGGATGATCTGGTTATTGCCGATGTAAATGGCCACGTGTGTCGATCCGTTTCCGTTGGGGTCTCCCTTCACATGTGCGGCAGTCCGATAGTAGATCAGGACATCCCCTGGCTGGGCCTGGGCAAGAGAATCGTAAGCAATGTGAGTGCCGGCCTGCGTTTCCATCGCTCCGGTGTCTCCGCCGATTTCGTATCCGAAATGGTTAAAGACTCCGTGTACGAATCCGGAGCAGTCACACCCGCTCTGCCAGGCGGTCGGGCCTCCTCCATGGCCTCCTCCCCAGACATAAGGGATCTTCCCGATCCAAGACTTTGCGTACTCGATCAGTTCTGTGGCATCCGCATATGCGTAGACTTCGTTGTCCTGATAGGATGTTGCCGTGAGAGCGCTGAACAGCGGCATGATCGTTGCAGCAAGCGGAATGATCACTGCCATCAGGACCGGAATGATCATCAGCGGAAGCTGCTTTGTCAGCAGCGCCTTGATTGCTTTTCTGGCATCCTCCGCCAGCTTCTTCAGCATCTTTGTCCCTTTGGACATCAGCCCGAAAGACTGCCTAAACTGATCCGACTGAGCTCTGTTCTGTTCATCCTCCTTAAACTGCTCCTGCCGGGCTTTCTGCATCTGGACTTTTTTCATGACGGAAGTCGTCTTCAGTCTGGAAAGCTTTCCGGTCAGCTGTTTCCGGTACTCATTCTTCATGACCTTTCGGACCTGCTTCTGGTATGCCAGCTGAGCCTCAGCTTTTTCGCTGCCTTCAGTAAAGCCAGCTCCGGCAAGCAGTTCTTTGTAGACACCGGAAACATTCCTCTGAGCATAAGCAGCCCTGAGAGTGGCTTCCTGCAGGACCCGCCGAGTTTCCCTGGTTGACTTGCCGGAAACAGCCTTCTGAATTGCTTTCCGGATCTCCGCTTTCTGAGCCCTGGTCTTCGCAGAAGACATCAGAAACTGCTCATAGGATTCAATGCCTGTACTTTGAATGAGATCGTCAGTCTTGAATATATCGTTGCTTTGCGATATGTTGTCCGTATTTATATCGCTTATTATCGATATATCATTAACAGCCGGTCCTGCCCTTGGATCTGCCCTACCCGGATTGTTCCTGCCTGATGATGCTTCTCCAGTAGACAATTCCTTAGGCGCACCAGATGACTTTTTCTTTATCCTCTGGCTTGCTATAAGATTCTGCTTTGGGGCTTCTTCCTGAATATGAGACTTTCTCCGCAGCTGACTGTTCTCAGAATCTACTCTGTCAATTTCTGAAAGAATCTCCTGGTTTCTGGCAGTCTCTGCACCTAATACAGTTCGCATGTATCGACTTTTTGAAGTGGTTGCCTGTCCGGACTGTGTCTGTTCCACCTGGTACTGACTCAGCCTCTTCTGAATCAGCCTTTTCCTTACATCCGGCGGAACACCGGAAAGATCAGTTTTCCAGGTTTCGGAATCATACCTGCCTCCGACGAAAATATCTCCATAAGGTAGCATTTCCGGCTTGATCTTCGCGGAAACCTTCCGGCTTGGAATCCGATATTTCTGTGCGACGGCTTGTCTTCTGGCTTCGATCTGTTTCGAAGAACCCCCTCTGTCAGAATTGGCCTGATTTGGAAAGCTCAGTTTTGCTGCCTCAGCTGACATTGCTACGCTGGAAATCTTCCGATCAATCTTCCTCTCGATTGCCGAAAGGATCTGTTCCTGCTGTCCCGGAGGCATTGACATCAATGTTTTCCGATACCGTTCAGGAAGTTCCGAGATTACTTCTTCCCTCAGGGCAAATGAACCTCTGATTCTGAGTGATGCAGCCTGCCGGATCTGCTGATCCGTATTCTGGAACGACGGACCTTTTCTCTGGCGAATTTGCACGTCCATCGCGGTTTTTATCTTTCTCAAGAGCACCACCTCCTATATGAGGGTATAAAAAAGAGACTGTAGACTCTTACGTCTTCAGTCTCTATAGCAATCGGTCTTGATGAGATCACTCTGTCTAAACCTGGTCTGTATGCTTCTCCAGATTGCCGGCGCAGATCTTTCCTCTCTTCCTCCATCCCTGATGGTCTTTGACAAATTGATCACGCTCCTGTCTGGATGAAAAGTATCTGGCAGCTATCGGCACAGAATCTTGAAACAACCGAGCCGTCCAAAGAAAACCATCTCCGTTCATATCATCCATGCCTTTCATGCCTCTTCTCGACAAACTGTTATCCTTCCAGCACTTCTGTGATTTCTCCTACGAATACCCAATGTGGTTCCCATTCTCCACTCCCAGACACAGGCGGATAGGCTTTCGGGTCCGCTGCATAATAATCCTGGATATCCTGTGCAAGGTCGCTTTTTGTCATTTGATGCTGGTATATCTTTCTGCAAACAAAAGTCAGACTTGCTTCTTTAAATGCGACACTTCCTGCAACTGGTATCGGAGTCAATCCTGATACGGCAATCTTATCTTCATTTCTTCCAGACCGCGTTCCAAGAATTGCCAGGGCTTTTTTGTAATCCTTCGGAAAAAAGCTAACCGTAAAATTCTCATTTTCTGCGACCAGTTCACGGGTATATCTGGTTGGATAAAGATATACTGTAACAATAGAGCCAGAATGTCCTGGTCTTGTCCACAGTGTTCCGAGGCTTCCCCAGCTTACTGTGCAGGCATTAAATTTCTCCATATTTCCTGCAGCTACCACCGCCCATTGCTTCCGAAACAAATCAAATACTTTGTAGCCGTTGTTTTCAAAATCGCTCATATGACTTTCCTCACTTTCTTTTCAATTCATCATCCCTCTGCTGCAGTCTTCAATACCTTTTCAACTTCGTCCTTCATCAGTTCATACTTAAGGCCAATGTGAGCCTCAAAGATTTTATCACCACCAACATAGAAGGTCGGCGTTGCATAATAATCAAACTTGTCCGCATAGGCCGGGTCCTGTGTTTCTTCTATCTTCCGGAAGGGAATCTCCGCATACTCTGGGTGAATACTCTCAAGCTCCTCCAAAGCCTTGAAAGCCATATCACAGTAACCGCAGTCATCTCTATAAAACATCAGTATTTCCTTCATCTTCTACCTCCACTATTCTATTCATTTTTCATTGGTGAGATCCGTTAGTTGCAAGCCAGACTTTTTTCACCCTTTGTTATGATTCCTAAAGTAATCCTTCAGAATTTTCAGGCTCTCGTCACGTAAGACCCCTGTGCGGACCACCGGCTTGTGAAACGAATGATCAAATACAATTTTCGAACAATTGCAGCCTTCGTTCCCAAGTATCTCTTCCAGGTCATTATTGCTTGCAGCATAGACCAATGTGCCAAGTTTCACCCAAACCATAGCGCCACTGCACATAAAGCATGGTTCGCAGCTGGAATACAAAGCGTAATTAGATAGATCAGTAATTCCTGTCTCAGCACAGAAGCGCCGAATCAAGCCAGCCTCAGCGTGAAAGCCAGGATCATGCATGGTATAAATCTGGTTTTCATTTGTGAAAACGATTTTCCCATCCTTAACAAGTACAGCTCCAAATGGTTCGTTTCCATGTTTTACTGCTTCTGCAGACAGTCTGATTGCCTCGCGCATAAAAGTCTCATCGTTCATTTTGTCTCCTTTAAAATTCAGATCTGTCAGAATGTATATCTCATCTGATACCATGTTACATTGCCATGCGTGGACTGCGAAACACCCTCATTCATAAATCCAAACCGTGTATAAAAAGGAAGCAGTTTCTCCTTGCAGGTGAGAACGACGCCTTTTTTCCCACGTTCATGACAATCCTGGAGCAGCTTTTCCATTACCTTCGTAGCATACCCATTGCCACGATATTGCGGGTCTGTAACAACAGAGAAAATCATCTGCCAGAGGCCATTCGGATCATGTTTTTCAGCATGATCGTACATCTCATCCGTCAGATCTCTTTCATTTGTTGACATCCCATTGATAAATGCAACAATTTTCCCGTTATCCTCAAGTACCCAGAAACAGTCCGAAAACGTCTGAATCCGCTTACATATACTCTCCCTGGACGCTCCTTCTGCAGAAGGATAGGAAACTTCCTCAATACGAACCATCTGATCCAGGTCACCCATTGAAGTATGTCTTATTATCATTCTGTACCTCCGAAATTCTGATTCTTATATTAGTACATTCGGAGCGGGATTCATATTGCGATTTTCCTTTTCAGCTGTCCAGCTGTCCGTACAGGAAGTCTGGGTTCTTGACTTCTCCTTTGACTCTGCTCTTACGGATCTTCACCAGTTCGTGGAAGTTGGTGTTGAAGAGTTTGTACATGGTGTTATCCCGCATTTTATCTGGTCCTAAACCATACCACATTCAATCAAATTAAAAAGAGGCACAGCATAAATTATTCTGATGGATTTTACATCGGATTGCTTTATGCCGT
>NZ_JBQKGW010000028.1:0-16639 GCF_052118625.1 Porcincola sp. LCP21S3_C12
CCATGAGGCGCTGGAAAATCCCGCCGAGGAAGCAGTGTTCAAGCAGCTGAGACTCAACATGTGGGTATCTAGTACGACCGCCTTCATTCCGGAGCAGGTCTTTGATCAGGGAAATGAACCGATTGATATGGGCAGTCTTCGTGGCCGGGAGTGCTACGGCGGACTTGATCTTTCGAGCACCGGAGATATCACAGCGCTGGTTCTGATGTTCCCGCCTCGGGATGAGACGGAGAAATACATCTGCCTGCCGTTCTTCTGGGTGCCGGAAGATACGATTCCGATACGCGTGAGACGTGCATCGGTTCCGTACGACGTTTGGGTGAAGCAAGGATACATGAAAGCGACCGAAGGAAATGTGATTGACTACAACTTCATCGAGAAGTTCATACTCGATCTCTACAAGATTTACAACATCAAGGAGATCGCGGTCGACCGCTGGAACGCCACTCAGCTCATCATCAACCTACAGGATGACGGCATGACGATGGTGCCGTTCGGGCAAGGGTACAAAGATATGTCGCCTCCCACCAAGGAGTTCTATAAGCTCATGATGGAGGGCCAGATCATTCACGGCGGCAATCCGGTTCTGAAATGGATGGCACTAAACGTGGTGGTGGACCGCGACGCTGCGGATAACATCAAGCCGACGAAGGCAAAGTCCCCAGAGAAGATCGATGGTATCGTCGCTGCGATCATGGCACTGGATCGCTGTATCCGGCAGGAACAAGCAGAGAGTGTCTACGACAGCCGAGGCCTTGTGGTGTTCTGATAATGTGCTTCATTTCTCCTCCCGATATTTGTGCAAGATATGTGTCGAAATAAGTTGATGTATTTCTGGCGCAGAGTGATATATGTACATGCCAAAGGAAAAGGGCACACAAACAAAACGGAGGACAAGGCCATGACGAAAGCAAGCTACAGATTCATTAAAGACGGAAACACCTACACCACAGCACAGGGAAACAACCGGTTCGAAGCACAGCTGAACCTTGAACTTCAATTCCAGACAGACCTCACGGGAGCAACCTTCGAGGAGCTTTGGAAGGGCAAGGTCGAGAGAACCGGGATCGTAAAATAAACCAGAAACAAACAGGAACGAACAGGGCATTCACCAAGACGGTGGGTGCCTTTTTCCGTGGAAGAACTGCTGTGGACAGCGGCAGAGATAGGAGTATGACACATGGGATTTCGGGATTTATTTCACAGAAGGAAGGCAAGAGCAGATCCGCAGGATTCGACATCCGGCAGTGTGTACCGTGCCTATTACGGCCACACCTCATCCGGAAAGACCGTAACAGAACGGAGCTCCATGCAGGTGACCGCTGTGTATGCCTGCGTCCGAGTGCTGGCAGAAGCGGTGGCAAGCCTGCCGCTGCATTTGTACCGGGAGGAGAACGGCAGCAAGGTGAAGGCGACAGACCACCCACTGTACTTCTTGCTCCATAGTGAACCGAATGAAGAGATGACAGCCTACTCGTTCTGGGAGACGCTCATGACTCATCTATTACTGTGGGGGAACGCATACGTCCAAGTGATCCGGAACGGCAAGGGTGAAGTCACAGCACTGTATCCATTGATGCCGAATCGCATGACGGTAGACCGAGACGAGAACGGCCACATCTACTACCAGTACCTGTGGTCCAAGGGTGACGATGCACCGACCATGAAGGAGACGATCGTAAAGCTGTCACCCCATGAGGTGATGCAGATCCCGGGGCTCGGCTTTGATGGACTGGTCGGATACAGCCCGATCGCGATGGCGAAGAACTCGATCGGTCTTTCGATGGCCTGCGAGGAGTATGGCTCTAAGTTCTTTGCAAACGGCGCAGCACCTTCCGGTGTGCTGGAACACCCCGGCATTCTGAAGGATCCGGAAAAGGTCCGGGACAGCTGGCAGGCAGCCTTCGGTGGCAGCCAGAACGCCGGGAAGGTCGCAGTTCTGGAAGAGGGGATGAAATATTCGCCGATCTCCATCAACCCGCAGGAAGCACAGTTCTTGGACACTCGGAAATTTCAGATCGATGAGATTGCGCGGATCTTCCGGGTGCCTCCGCACATGATCGGAGACCTGGAACATGCGACATTCAGCAATATCGAAGAGCAGAGTCTGGAATTCGTGACCTACAGCTTACAGCCTTGGCTCACCCGGATCGAGTCGTCAATCTCCAGGTCCCTTCTCTCGAAGGATGAGAAGATGATCTACTACGCCCGGTTCAACGTGGACGGGCTTCTTCGCGGTAACTACGCATCCCGCATGCAGGGCTATGCGACCGGTATCAGTAACGGTTTTTTGTGTGTGAACGATGTCCGGCGCTTAGAGAACATGGACCTCGTGCCCGAGGAGGAGGGAGGAAACCTGTTTCTTGTAAACGGATCGATGACGCCCCTCCGAAGTGCAGGCGCTGCTTATCAGAGCGGTTCTGGAGGTAGTGATCCTCCGGAGCAGGATGAGCCCCATGAAGAACCTGAGGAAGATACAGATAACAAAAAGCCCCACAGAAGGGGAAGGAGGAACACATGAACAAGTTTTGGAAGTGGGTGCGGAACAAGGCACCGGATGGAGAAGATCCGGATCTTGCCGCACGCACGCTGTTTTTAAACGGAACCATTGCTTCGGAGAGTTGGTTTGACGATGACGTCACGCCAGCTCTTTTTAAGTCTGACCTTGATTCCGGGAAAGGACCGATCACGGTCTGGATCAACTCTCCGGGCGGTGATGTCTGGGCGGCGGCACAGATCTACAACATGCTTCTGTCCTATGACGGAAAGGTCACCGTGAAGATCGACGGCCTTGCAGCATCGGCAGCATCGGTCATTGCGATGGCAGGAGATGAGGTTCTTGTAAGCCCGGTCTCCATGCTGATGATCCACAACCCGTCCACGATGGCAATGGGGGATAAGGACGATCTTGCGCAGGCCATCTCGATGCTCGATTCCGCGAAGGATTCGATCCTGAATGCCTACGTCAAGAAGACCGGACTTTCCAAGAACAAGCTTAGTAAGCTCATGGACGATGAGACCTGGATGGATGCGAGCAAGGCAGTGGAGCTTCATTTTGCAGACCGTGTGATGGAGAGACCGGATCTCTATCGCAGTGAGCAGGAAGAGAAACCGGAAGAGGACGATCCAGCCAAGGAGAATCCGGAGGAATCTGAAGACAAGCCCGAGCAAGCACCAAATGATCCTGAGAAGAACGAGGATCTGATTGCTGCGGGTTTTCTTTATTCCAGTCGTCAGATGGCGGCTGCCTTCACCAACAAGGTGAAGGAACACTACAAGGTTAGAAACAAGGCACAGGATGGTCCTGATGCCGAAAGCAAAGTAGAGGAAGGCCGGAGCGTGGATGCTCTGATGGATCGCCTGAATCTGCTGCACACGATGATGTGAGGAGGAGAACACAATGAACGTACAGGATTTGATTGCAAAGAGAGCAAGAGCATGGGAGGCAGCAAAGGCCTTCCTCGAAGCACACAGGGGAGAGAACGGGATTCTTTCTAGCGAAGATGGAGAAACGTATGACCGCATGGAAAAGGAGATCACGGATCTTACGAAGGAGATCGATCGTCTGAATCGTCAGGCTGCCATTGAGGCACAGCTGAGTCAGCCGACTTCTTCTCCTCTTTCCAACATGCCGACCAGCACCGGTGAGAAGTCGAAGAAGGGACGCGCTTCCGATCAGTATGCGAAGGATATGCTGACCGCCATGCGCACGAACTTCCATCAGGTTTCCGACATCCTGCAGGAAGGTGTGGATGCCGATGGCGGATACCTCGTTCCGGAGGAGTGGGACAGCCGCCTGATTGATGTACTGAATGAAGAGAACATCATGCGGGGCCTTGCAACCCACATCACAACTTCCGGCGAGCACAAGATCAACATCGCGGGAGCTAAGCCGACGGCGGCATGGATTGAAGAGGGTGGCGCGCTTCAGTTCACAGACGCGAAGTTTGGGCAGAAGATCATGGATGCCCATAAGCTCCATGTGGCGGTGAAGGTAACCGAGGAGCTTCTGTATGACTCCATGTTTGACCTTGCCAGCTACATCACCACCCAGTTCGGAATCGCCATCGCCAATGCCGAGGAGGATGCCTTCCTGAACGGCGATGGGAAGGGAAAGCCCACCGGTCTCTTTGATGAGACAAACGGCGGTACAGTCGCAAAGACGCTCACCGGCACGAAGCTTGGCACCGACGATGTGCTGGATCTGGTCTATGCGCTGAAGCGTCCGTACCGGAAGAAGGCATCGTTCATCATGAACGACCAGACCCTTGCAGCTCTCCGGAAGCTCAAGGACAACAACGGCGCCTACATCTGGCAGCCGTCCTATCAGGCAGGAGAGCCGGACAGACTTCTTGGCTATGCGGTTCACACCAGCGCGTTTGCACCGGAGCTTGCGGCAGGAAAGCCTGTGATGGCCTTTGGTGACTACAGCTACTACAACATCGGTGATCGTGGCAGTCGTTCCATGCAGGAGCTTCGTGAGCTCTTTGCCGGAAACGGCATGATCGGCTATGTTGCCAAGGAGCGTGTCGATGGTCTTCTGGTTCTTCCGGAAGCCGTGCAGATCCTGAAGGCAGGAGCATCTGCCTGATCTGCAACAGGAACAACGTAACGATGAGGGCTCAGAGTGTCAAAGCTCTGGGCTTTCTTTGTGATTCGAAGGGAGGACAGGATGATCACGCTGGAGGAAGCAAAGAAATATCTCCGGGTTGACGCAAACGATGAGGACGATGTGATCCAGCAGGAACTGGACGCTGCCGAGAGCCTTGTGGCATCGGTGCTCCGAAAGGACAGTCTCGAGGACGAAAGTAGTCCGATTGTCGTTGTGGCAGTCCTCTATACCCTGGCCTATCTCAATGAGCACCGGGAGGAAGCGGATCATCACGCCCTGACCATCACACTTCGAAACCTCCTCTTTGGAGAACGGGATGCCAGGTTCTGATGGAGGTGCGGGATGAATATCGCAGCAATGAATGTAAGGCTTACGATCCAGAAGAATGAGGTCATCAAAGACAAGTATGGCAATCACACCAACACCTGGACAGACTTCTACACCTGCTGGGCGACACCGGTACAGAGTGGTGGATCTGAGAAACTGGAAGCCGGAACGACGACTAGCATCGATGCCATCGATTTTACCGTCCGGTATGCAAAGTGCCTCGAAGGACTCGACTCCACAAAGATTCGGATCCGGCTGGGATACAATATCTACAACGTCACCGCCATTGACCCGATGGGGTTCAAGAAGCGAAGCCTGAAGTTTAAGTGTGAGAAGGTGAAGCGATGAAGGTGAAAGTAGATGATCTAGCGGCGACGGTGGAAAAGACCCTCTCGGACTACGCGGAGGATGTGAACGACATTGTAAAGCAGGAGATCAAGGATGCCGGAAAGGAAGCGGCAAAAGAACTGAAGGAGAAATCGCCAAAGCGTACCGGAAAGTACGCAAAAGGATGGCGCTCTACCGTTCAGAAGGAAACGGCGGTCGGCGCAGAAGTGGTTGTTCACAACAAGATCTATAGACTCACGCACCTCTTGGAGAAAGGCCATGCCAAGCGCGGTGGTGGAAGAGTTGCGGGCATTCCACATATCGCTCCGGTCGAAGAAGAGATCACCGGGAAGCTATCAGATGAGATTGAGAAGGAATTAAAGGGCTGAGGATGGGAGGAAGCAATGGATGAGATCATAAAGATTCTGGAGGGGCTGGAGAAGCAGGGCATCCCTTATGCCTATGATCACTTTGCGGAAGGGGAAGGGCCGGATCCTCCCTTTCTCTGCTTCCGCTGTCCGAACAGCGACAACTTCGCTGCGGATGGAACCGTGTATTTCCCGATCACAGAGATCGACATCGAGCTCTACACGGATAAGAAGGATCCGGAGATGGAAAAGAGACTGGAAGATCAGCTGATCCAAAGCGGGATCTTCTTTGAAAAGACAGAGACCTGGATAGATTCTGAGAAGCTCTACGAGGTCCTGTATTCATTTGAACAGGAGGCCTGAAATGGCAAGTAAAAAGAACAAGGTCAAGTACAACCTGAAAAACGTACATTATGCCATCGCAACGATCGCAGAGGATGGGACCGCCACCTTTGCAGATCCGGTTGCATGGCCGGGCGCCGTATCCCTCTCTCTGGATGCGCAGGGAGACCAGACGATCTTCTGGGCGGATGGCGTGCAGTACTATGTCACGAATGCGAACAGCGGCTATAACGGGGACTTCGAGTCGGCAATGGTACCGGAGGACTTCCGCGAGAACGTGCTCGGTGAGATCAAGGATGGAAACGGGGTCCTTCTGGAGGATGCCGACGCACAGCCTATTCACTTTGCGCTTCTCTTTGAGTTTGACGGCGATGTGAATGAGATCCGCCATGTCATGTATAACTGCACGGCAACAAGACCGTCTGTGGCATCGAGCACCAAGGAGGACTCCATCGAGGTACAGACCGAGAGCCTTACGATCAATGCGACGTCGATCAAGGATGCGACGCTTGGGAAGAACATCGTGAAGGCACGCTCCAGTGCAGATACCACCGATGCCACCTACCAGAGCTGGTACAGTAAGGTCTATACGCCTGCTGCTGCAAAGGCTTCAGGAGGTTCTTCTACGTCTGGTGGTAGTACCACATCTTCGACAACGACAAGCTCTAAGTGATAAGGAGGAGTAGACATGTATCAGGAAATTTCCCTCCGGCTCAATGATGGGTCGGAGCAGAAGTTCCCGTTTCTCGCAACGGGGACCACAGCATACCGTTATAAGCAGGTCTTTCACCAGGATCTCATGATCCTCTTGAACAAGATGGAGAACAGTGAGGATGATCAGACCGATATGACCGTCGGCGACAAGCTGGCCTTTATCATGAACGCGCAGGCAGAAAAGCGTGACATGAACCAGCTGAACGAGGACGCCTTCCTCGAATGGGCGGATCAGTTCGACGGGGCAGAGCTCTTTCTTCACATGCAGGAGTTCGTCACGCTCTACCTTGGATCGCGGAGGACAAGCTCCAAGCCAAAAAAAGAAGCCGCCCAACGGAGCGGGAAGTAAACACGGCAGTGTTCCTCCTGAGGGCGAAGCAGATGGGACTGACACTGTCTGAGCTGGAAGAGCTGGATGAGGGGACTGTGATGGATATGATCATTGAGTCCGGGAATGACTTCTGCGACGATGAGTATCGGCAGGTGGCAACGCAAGAGGATTTCGATTCGTTTTAATTCGCATCGGTAAAGAACCGGTGCTTTTTTCATGCCATGAAGGGAGGAGTAGGCTATGGCAGATCGAATTAAAGGCATAACCATTGAGCTGGATGGCGATACGACCAAGCTCTCCAATGCCCTGAAAGGCGTGAACAAGGAAATCCGGGAAACCCAGAGTAACCTGAAGGATGTGAACAAGCTCCTCAAGATGGATCCGGGAAACGCGGATCTGCTTGCGCAGAAGCAGAAGTACCTGACCGAAGCGATCGATGCGACCAAGAAGAAACTGTCCGAGGAGAAGGAAGCCCTTGCCCAGCTAAAGGCTGGTCCTCAGACTGAGGAGACGCAAAAACAGCAGGAGGCGCTGACCCGGGAGATTGAAGCCACTAAGCAGTCCCTCGAAGGCCTCGAGGACGAGTATAAGAAGTTTGGCTCTGTTGCGGGACAAGAACTTCAGGTTGCCGGGGACAAGATGAAAGAAGTCGGCGGCAAGATCAGTGATGTGGGAGAGGGACTCACCAAAGGCATCACGGTCCCTGTCGCTGCGGTTGGTGCCGCCTCGGTTGCCGCTTGGAAGGAAGTGGATGAAGCGCTCGATGCCGTGACGCAAAAGACGGGAGCAAGCGGTGCAGCCCTTGAGGATATGCAGAAGCGTGCCAAGTCGATCGCAGAGACGATTCCGACAGACTTTCAGACTGCCGGAGATGCCGTCGGTGAGGTGAACACGAGGTTTGGTTTGACGGGGGATGCCTTGGAGGATCTCTCTAAGAAGTTCGTAGAGTTTGCATCGCTCAACAGTACAGACGTCAGTACTTCCGTTGATAACGTATCTTCCGTCCTCAATGCCTTCGGGCAGTCGTCTGATGATGCCGGAAACCTTCTCGATGCCTTAAATCAGGTCGGACAGGCAACCGGTGTGTCGATGGATACGCTCTCGCAAGACCTTTCTAAAAATGCCGCACAGTTCCAGTCGATGGGGCTTTCTGCGGAACAGGCGGCTGGCTTCATGGGCGCGGTGGAGATGTCCGGTCTTGATACTTCGACGATGCTCACTGGCCTTACTAAGGCCCAGAAGACGGCAACTAAGAACGGACAGTCCTTAAGCGATGCACTGAAGGATTTCTCCAAAACCATGAACAGCAATGCCTCTGATACCGAGAAGCTGCAGGCAGCCTACGACCTTTTTGGCTCCCGTGCCGGTGGCGCGATCTACAATGCAGTGCAGATGGGAAAGCTCTCGCTTAGCGACCTCTCTACCACGCTGGGAGATTATGCGGGATCGGTGGAGAGTACGTTCAATGAGACGCTGGATCCTTTGGACCAGATGACAGTTGTGATGAACAACTTAAAAGACCTCGGCGCAGAGATCGTAGATGCGTCGGCACCGATGATCACGGAAGCGATGACCCAGATCAAAGATGTGGTGACGGCTCTCAAAAGTGCGTGGGATGGTCTGTCCCCGGGAATGCAGGAGGCAATCGTCAAGGCAGCTCTCATCGCTGCTGCTGTCGGCCCAGTTGTCGTTGGCGTCGGCAAGGTTGTCACCGCTGTGGGTTCCGTCACAAGCATCGTAGGTAAACTGGTCAGTTTCCTTTCCACAACGGCGATTCCCGCCATTGGAGCCGTATCGGTTCCGATCCTCCCGATCATCGCCATCATTGCGGCGGTGGTGGCTGCTGTAGTCGCGGTGATTGAGATCGTGAAGCACTGGGGAGAAATCTCCGAGTGGTTTGGCGGTGTCTGGACTACCGTCTGTGAAGGCGTGAAGGCTGTAGGCACGACACTTGGCGACTTCTTCTCCGAATTATGGAACGGTATTCAGTCTGTGACGGAGACTGTGTGGAACGGCATCAGCAGCTTCTTCACAGGACTCTGGGAAGGGATCAGCACGACAGCTACCACAGTCTTTACTGGCATTTCGGATTTCCTCGGAAATACCTGGTCGACCATCAGCTCGGCTGCATCGACTGCATGGAACGGCATCACGACGACGCTCTCCGGTGTGTGGGACGGGATCAAGACGACAGCAGGTACGACCTTTGACAACGTCAAGACCACAATCGGTACTGCGTGGGATACCGTAAAGACGAACACCGGGAATGCATGGGATGCGATTCAGTCGTCCATCGATCAGCACGGCGGCGGGATCAAGGGCATCATCGGAACTGCTGTGGATGCTTACAAGTCGATCTGGGAGGCGGGCTTTACTACCATCAACAATCTCACAGGCGGCAAGCTTGGCGATGCGCTTTCTGCCGCGCAGGGGAAACTTGGAGCAATACGGAATGCTTTCTCCTCCATGATCGAAAATGCCAAGAGCATTGTAAGCGGTGGCCTGAGCAGAATCAGCGGATTCTTCTCCGGCTGCCATCTGGAGCTTCCGCATATCAAGCTCCCGCACTTTTCGATCAGCGGAAGACTCTCCATTGATCCGCCGTCTGTTCCGCACCTGTCGGTCAGCTGGTACCGGAAGGCTATGGATGATGCCTACCTCTTAAACAGCCCGACGATCTTCGGCGCCGCAGGTGGAAGACTCCTTGGAGGCGGTGAAGCCGGGCAGGAAGCTGTGGTTGGAACTGACAAGCTGGCAGAGATTGTGCAGGGAGCCCTCGCAGGAGTAGGTGGCGGTGACATCATTATCCCTGTCTACATCGGACAGGAGCGGATTGATGAGATCGTCGTCCGGGCGACCCAGCGGAGCAACTATCGGTCAGGAGGTCGATGATGCATGTTAAGTGATTACCCCATCTACTTTGATGACGTAAAGCTCTTCACGCCGGAAAGCTGGGAGGAGAGCTACAGTGTCGTTGAGAGTACCAATCAAACCGAGGCAGGAACGGATCAGGTCATTGTCACCAGGTATGACAAGCTGTCCGTCTCTGCCTCTTTTCCGTGTTCGAGTCGGTGGGCGGCAATCTTTGCCACGTTCCGGGACAAGGATTCGATACAGGTAAAGCTCTATGACCTGAAATCGCAGGGCTACAAGACAAGGACCATGCGGATGCGGAACTTCAAAACCGGGCCGGAGAAGCATTCAGAGAAGACGAGAGGAACAAACGGGCTTTATACCGTAAGTTTTGATCTTGAAGAATTTTGATTAATCACAACCTATGGAGAAGGGAAAGGAGGCGCTTCATGTACGCCGTAAGCGACAAATATAAAGCTGCCATGAAGCAGCCGGTGCAGAGATTCCGGATGAGGGGGACGATTGGCGAACACTCCTTCACGGATGACAACATCCTTTCCGGATCCTTTTCCATCACGAATCAGTGCACAGGAAATGAGGAGATCACCATCGGGCAGGTCTACATTGGAGAACTGAATGCCACATTCTTAAACATGCCGATCAGCCGATACGGATGGAAGGGGCTGGAGATCAAGCCTGTGTTCGGGATGAGACTATCCGATGGAACCTATGAGGAGGTTCCTCTGGGCGTCTTTACGGTAGAAACGGCGGAGTGGACGGAAAGTGGCGTTGTGGTGAAAGCCTACGACCATATGGCGCTTCTAGATAAGAACTGTAACAAGGTCATAACAGAGGTGACTCCGTATCAGTGTGCGCAGGCGATCGGAGAAGCAACAGGACTAATCTTTGCAAATACAGAAAAGGAATTCGAGTCTTTTGCCAATGGATCTACGATGATTTCCGAGACCACGACGAATGATGTCGAGACATGGCGGGATCTGGTCTCGTGGCTTGCGCAGACCATCGGCTGCTTTGCGACAGCTGACCGGAAGGGAAACATTGTATTTAAGTCCTTCAACCAGACGGTTGTTGATACGATTGATGATGCGCACAGGTTTACAGGCGCTTCCTTTTCCGATTATGTCACGCGCTATACCGGTCTCTCTGTGGTCAACATGGCAGACAATACGACTTCCTACTATGCGGAGGATGAGGACGATGGTCTCACGATGAATCTTGGGAGCAATCCCTTCCTGCAGTATGGTATCGCGGCGACTAGGGAGGATATGGCAAAAGCAATTCTCACAGCAATTCAGCAGATTCGGTATGTGCCATTCACTTGCCGAGCCATCGGAAATCCTGCCTACGACCTTGGAGACGTGCTGGTCTTTCAGAACGGTCTTGCCGACGGAGATGCGCTCTATTGTATTACGAAGTTTACGTTTCAGTATAACCAGTATTTTGAGATGACCGGAGTGGGGAAGAATCCGGCCCTTGCCAGCGCCAGAAGCAAAACGGACAAGAACCTTGTCGGTCTTGTCTCCAATACCGATGAAAATCAGCTGGTTCATTACCGGTTCACGAATACCCAGGTGGTCGAAGTCGGAGACGGAAAACGGGTCCCGGTTGCTTCGATCCGGTTTGCTACGGCGACAAAAGCATCCGAGGTTTCCCTCTGGGCGGAGCTTCTTCTCGATGCAAAGCTTGGCACAACACACGCGATTGGCAGTACAAAACTGAAAGATGTGACGATTAAGGATGCGACTTCTCCGACAACGGAAGAGCTTCAAAACGAGATCAAAGAGCTGCAGACCGGTGTCAGCTCCCTTGATGAGCGGATGACCAGTGCGGAGACAGAGCTTTCAAAGCCAAATACGATGACGGTCACGGTGTCCTATACCCTTGCCGGGGATGAGATCGATTACCATCCGATTGAAACTTATGACACCGCCGGGAAGCACATCCTTTCGCTTCACTACTATATCGGAGACGTCAAGGCCAATACGGTATATCTCTTCGTGATCTTTCTTACGGTGGAAGGCGGATCCCTTTATCTGGATACCAACTGCATCAATGCACTGATCGAAGGCATGGGTCTTGCAGGGACCGGGAAGTGGGATGGCACGATTAATGCCGAGGAAGAATTCACCGGCTTCTCGATGGGCTCTGTGGTTGGAAAGCTTACGGATGCGACAAAGACAGCGCTCCTTACACCTGTGCCGACCGGGGCAAGCGATGCCGTTTCCTTTGATATGGCTTTTGTCCTTGGAAGCTTTACAGACAGCACAAGCGTCGGAATCGTGGTCCGGTATTTTATTCTTTCCGATACGGAAGGAAAACCGGACTACAACGGGACGTATCTCACCACGAATGCCGATGATGCTTTTGCTTTGCAGACGCTGTACAAGGTCCAGAGCACTTCCGGCACTGTGGACACCGGACAGCTGGATGTCCTGGATCTCTACAGCGCCTATCCGGAAATCGAGACCCTGGAGGAGGTGAAGCTATGAGCATTATCCGGGAAGACAACACGATGCGGATCACTTTCGAAGAGGATACGTGGAAGCAGGGAGAGGAGGGCATTCTTTCCGTGACGGATGGCGCCACGCCTTTTTACTCTGCAGATACCTGGAAGGAAGATGGCAAGAATACGCTCCGGAGCGGGCAGATCACGGACAGCGGAACCAGTGAGACAACGCTTACCGTGACGCTCTCGGAAGAAGGCAGCATGACCTTAAGCTATATCGTATCCAGTGAGCAGAACTATGACTGGCTCCATGTGCTGGTGGACGGAACAGAGGTGCTGAAGAAGTCTGGTACAGGGGTCAGTACCTTCACAGAGTTTTCTTATGCTCTCGCTGCTGGGGCTCATACGATTGTGCTCCGATATACGAAGGACGGATCCCAGAGCAGAGGAAATGATGCCTGCGGGATCGGGTATCTTCTGTTCACCGGGGTAGAGCCGCCCTACGCAAAGAAGTACCTGATGACGGACTTCAATGGAAAGATCTACACACTGGTAGATGGTGTAGTGACCGAGATCACGGATGCGGTTGCTGCAGATTTGGGAGAAGCCTCATATTTTCAGAAGAAGGGCTTTGATACGCTGCCGACGTCCGAGCAGCTCACAAGCCTTACCAAACCGGTCCTTTACCGCTGGTCGGATGGAAAGCCAAAAGCTATGACCGCTTCTGTGAAGGCGGTGCCAAAGAAGCAGACGATTCGCTGCATTGCAGATCTTGGCCATGCGACCATTCACGGCATCACCCAGATGACAGCGGTTTACACAGGGACGGTAACCGTTTCATACAGTTTTGATGGAAGCACCTATACCGATCCTGTCGATATGGCTTCGTTCCTGGAGGCGGACTGTGATGCTCTTTATTCTGGTGCGCAGGCAAAGAAGAAGATCTGGTTTGCGTTCATGATCGAGGGAAAGACTTCCTCCCTCACGAACTTTGTCATCACCTATAAGAACGATTAAGAGAGGGAGGAGAAAGAAATGCTCAAAGGACATCTGCAGATTGATCTGCACAATGAAATCACAGGGGAGATCAAGAGGGTCGAGCAGGACAACCTGGTTACGAATGCCCTCGGATATGTACTTGGTTTGGCGGCAAATGTCGGCGCGAAAGGAAACAATCACTTTGATGATCTGCTCCCGGCTGCCACAAAGGCACTGGGGGGCTTGTTTTTGTTTGACGGGGCACTGACCGAGGATGTGAATAACGTCCACTTTCCGATGGGTGTTCATCTGATTGGTCATGCCGGGCAGACCGCAAATACGGCATCCAAGCTGGGAGGCTCGATTAACAAAGCAGAATCCGGGAGGACGGATACCGGTTATGTGAACGTCTGGGATTTCTCAACATCACAGGCAAACGGTACGATTGCATCTCTCGCACTGACGCACACAAGAGCAGGGGAGAATCCCTTCAGTGGGGCACAATACGATGATGGCGGTTTCACTACCGATCGATCCTATTGTCCCCTCACCTTTGATGAGAACTCAGGGGTTCTCTATCTTTATAGCGGCGGCAAAATCTACAAGAAGCCGTATTACACCAACATTGTCAAGGCATACACGCCATACCTTGGAGAAGAAACACAGGTGTTTGACTTTACGTTTGACAATCCCGCCAGTTACTATTGGTCGGTTATGGATGGTTATGACGGGTACCTGTACGCTGTATATGTTCCCACGGTCACCTCGCAAGGGACGGTAAGCATCAAGCTTCGGAAGGTAAAAATTTCTGATTTCTCTTTTCAGGAAGAAGCAGAACAGACCATTGCTGTGTCAAATGTGACGGCCAAGTCTACCGGCGATACGGATTTTTATGAGCAGTTAAATGCTGTGGTATCCAGCGGATATCTGTATTTCATTAGCAATGATGAAAACACGCTGTACAAAGTAAACCTGTCAAATACCGTCGACGTGACAGAAGTAAACTTTGGAAACATTAGGTGCAGGAAAATATATCCAATGCGCGGAGGTGGTGTCTTTGCGACCTTTGAGTGGACCGGCACCACATCATCCGGATCGACGACAACCTATGGAAGTCCGGGTGTGATTTATCCGGACGGAAAGTACAGGCTGAACGCAGAATCGACAAACAGTGTCGGATATCCGCAATACTACATTTCACATGAGACGGACTGCCTCCAGCGTTTTCGGCTGTGGAGCAATACTTTATATTACTCGTTTGCCTGCAACTATCTTGGCACCATCTGCAACCTGAGCTCTCCAGTGGTAAAGACCAGTGCCCAGTCGATGAAGGTAACGTACACACTGACGGATGCGGTGTGAAAGGAGGTGATTCCATTGATCGACTTTATCTTGAAATACTGGATTCAGGAGCTCTTTGCCCTGATCCTTGCCGTCCTCACCTGGCTGTGGCGGACACTGCTCCGGCGAAAACAGGAGAACGACGAAATCAAAGATGGAATGTTGGCATTGCTGCATGACCGTATTTATCAGGCCTGCAGCTTTTTTATTGCTCGGGGATGGTGCTCTCCTGAGGATCGGAGCAACCTTGAGTACCTGTACAAGCCGTACAAGGCACTCGGCGGGAATGGCACCGGAGAGTCCCTGTACAAGAAGTGTCTGGAACTGCCGCTTTCGGCAGACAGAAATAAAAAGAAGGAGGAATGACTTTTATGGACTTTGGAATTGCAAGTGTGGCGGCAATCACAGTGATTGCGTATCTTGTCGGCATCGGCTGCAAAGCAGCTGGCTCGGTAAAGGATGAGCTGATCCCGGTGATCTGCGGATGCGTCGGTGCGGTACTCGGCATCGCAGGGCTGTATCTTATGCCGGACTTCCCGGCAAAGGATGTCATCAATGCCCTTGCTGTCGGCATTGTGTCCGGTCTTGCAGCGACTGGTGTGAACCAGATCTACAAGCAGCTTACAAAGACGAATCAGTGAGAGGAGGTGATCCTCGTATCTCGGCGGCTCCTTCCGTTAAAGGGGCGGTATAGGCTCTTTGGGCTTCAAAACCCGGAGGGCTTTTTGATTTGCAGGAAATAGAAGTTTGAGGAGGAGAAAACCATGAGTAAAACAGAATCCGCCATCCAGTGGATGGAAAATCATGCAAACAATAACACATACGGCTATGACCAGAGGTATCGCTGGGGTGAGAAGGGAGACTTTGACTGCTCCTCGGCAGTGATCTCGGCATGGCAGGCAGCCGGAGTGCCGGTAAAGACAAAGGGTGCCACCTATACTGGCAACATGTTTTCGGTCTTTTTGTCCTGCGGCTTTGAGGACGTAACCGGCACGGTAAACCTCGCAACCGGAGCAGGCCTTAGACGCGGCGATGTCCTTTTAAACACCACGCACCACACCGCGATGTACTGTGGGAATGGAAGAGAGGTCGAGGCATCCATCAATGAGAGGGGAACAGCGGTAGGCGGCGCTCCCGGTGACCAGACCGGACGTGAGTTTCTGATCCGTTCGTATCGGAACTTCCCTTGGAACCATGTGCTTCGCTACAAGGAGAATACCGCGACGAAGTCCGTAGATGAGCTTGCACGTGAAGTGCTGGCCGGGAAGTGGGGAAATGGCTCCGAGAGGAGAAGACGCCTTGCTTCTTCCGGCTATGATGCTTCCGCTGTGCAGGCAAAGGTGAACGAGCTGATTCGCGCAAAGGCTCAGCCGCAGGCAGTTTACTATACCGTGCAGCGAGGAGACACGCTCTCCGGAATTGCCAGAAGGTATGGAACCAGCGTATCTGCTATCCAGAAGCTGAACGCCTCCCTGATCCGGAATGTGAACCTGATCCGGGTGGGATGGAAGATCCGGGTGAAATGACAAACAGGCTTGCAGGCACCTGCTTATGGGTGTTTGCAAGCCCTATTTTTTTTGTCTTTTTCATTTCCGATTTCTCTCCGAAAGTTCCGTTTATCTGTTTAGGAGAGAATTTTCCAGGACCGTTCAAAATCGCGTGCGAATGATCCGCATATACCTGCAGGAAAATTTCACGTCCCGTCACAAAAACGCCCGGGAAGTGTCCGCTGATAGGTGAAAGCAAAGATTCCTTTGCTCAACCTTGCGGAAAATGTCCTGTGAGGAGTGAAGGAAGCCATGTATTTACGACCTTAGGGCAAAAGGAGAATACCCATGAAGAAGAACGATCAAACAGAAGAAAAAATGGAGCAGGTGCTCCTGCTTCGAAAAAGCGGGATGAGCAATCGGAAGATTGCGGAATACACCGGGGTTTCTTACGAGAAGGTCCGGTATCAGTGCAAAAAGGACGATTGCGAT
>NZ_JBQKGW010000029.1:0-16186 GCF_052118625.1 Porcincola sp. LCP21S3_C12
CGGCATAAAGCAATCCGATGTAAAATCCATCAGAATAATTTATGCTGTGCCTCTTTTTAATTTGATTGAATGTGGTATGGTTTAGGACCAGATAAAATGCGGGATAACACCGGGCGAAGGAAGCCCCTGAGGCAGATTCCAGTTATTCTTTCCAATGCGCCGGATTCGCTGCACACCCGAGAAGATGTGCCAATCACTATATCAGGGAGAGCACGATTGAAAAGGCTGTTGCACAGGCAATGCGCACAGTCATGAGACATGCGTTCTCAGATGAGGGACAGTTTATAGCGGACCTTCAGAAAAAGTTTGCGGAACGCACTGGGGACAAGCACATCGAAGAGAGAAAAGAGCTAAAAGACATTGAGAACAGGCTGCTGGAGCTTGGAAGGCTTTCCCGGGGACTATACGAAAAAAACATGAGTGGAGTCCTTTCTGACATGATGTTTGAGAACATGATGAAAGAATATGACGCTGAGATGAGGCAGAAGGAAGGCCGGAAGGCAGAACTCGAATCATCTATCAGACAGGCTGAAGCAGAAACGTCGGATCCCCAAAGGTTTATTGACCTTCTGAAGAAATATCGGGAATGCAGCTATGTGACAAATCAGATGCTCTATGCGCTGATCGACAGGATTGAGGTACACGCAGCGGAAAACGGAGACAATGGACAGAGATCCCAGAGAATCGATGTTTACTTCAGTTTTCTTCCAGAAACCCCGGCATCCATAACAGGCGGCAGCACGTCGGAAGAAACAGACGAAGATAAACGTAAGCATGATGCGGAGATCGACAAACGTCTCCGTCAGAAGAGACGCGAGGATCTGATTGCTGCGGTCGGTTCGGAAGAAGAGGCTGACGCTATGGTGGAAGAAGTAAAGCGGAGGAGACTTGAACATGACCATGAATATCAAGAGCGCATAAAGAAGCGAATGGAGGAAGACGAGGTCTTTGCGGAAGAAATGAACAGGAAGAAGAAAGAGCGGAACAGGCGGGGATATCAAAAGAAAAAAGAAAAATGGAAGGAACTTGTCGCGCGTGCGGAAACAGACTCTGAAGCCGCAAAAGAAATTGAGAAAATCAGACAGCGAAACAGAGGCCGTCATCAGAAGAGAAAACCCAGAGTCAGGACTCCCGAGCAGAGAGAGAAGGAAAACGCTCAACAAAAGATCCGCTATAAAATTCAGCGCCAGAAAATGAAGGAGGGGGATCAGGAGCTTATTGACAAGTATCAGGTTCAGATGAAACAGCAGGCGCAGAGGAAGAAGGACCGTATTAATGAATTAAAGGAAAAAGCGCCGACGGATCCCAGAGCTGCAGAGGAGCTTGCAAAATTTCGGGCTTCACAGAAAGCAACTAACGAAAGAATGAAAGCCAAGATTGAGGCCAGGGTGGCGGTGGATCCCGACTATGCGGAGTACATACGCCAGCGCAATCAGGAATACAACCGGAGACATTCAGCAAAGCGTTCTGAGAAACTGCGGGACCTTATTGAACGAGCGGAAACAGATCCTGGAGCTGCCAAGGAATTATCGGAACTGAGAGCAAAGAACAGAGAAAAGACCAGAAGAAGGAGAGAAAGGCTTAAGGCAGAGAAAGCGGCTGCGAAAGCGGGGTGATTGATTGTGACAGTTGAAGAAACCGAGGAACGCATCAAGAAGACAGACGAGAAGATCGCAGAACTTCAGAGAAAGAAGAGTCAAGTAATGCGGGACATCAATGCGGAGATGCGAAAGCAGAGAACCCGAAGACTGATCCAGGCGGGAGCAATTGTGGAGAGTGTCCTGAAGCGGCATCTTGAAGATTCGGATCTGGAGAAGCTCCAGTCATTTTTGCTTAGACAAGAATACAACGGAGGATATTTCTCAAAAGCAATGAACAAAAGTGTGGAAACAGAAAACAGCGCAGAACAGCGGAACGGAGTCAATGATGGTTTGTAATTCCTTATTTTTGAAAAAAATAAGGCGCACTTATATGCACACTCCGTATGCATTTAAGCGCGGCGGGCCCTGCCCTGCACCCGGCGGGTTCCACCCTGCACCTGGGCGAGGTTCTGCCTCTGCACTCCGGCGGGCACTGCCCTGCACCCGGCGGGTTCCACCCTGCACCTGGGCGAGGCTCTGCCTCTGCACTCCGGCGGGCGCCGCCAGACGCCCGGCAAAGGTTCCACCTCTGCACTCTGGCAGGCATCGGACGATTGCCTCTGTCCATACAGAAGGACAGGCGGCATCAGTCCGGTGCCTGCTTTGCGCGACGAGCCACGAAGCCGCCGAGCGTGCTCGCACGCAGAGACGGCTCTGTGGCGACCGCAGACATCGAACGCGCAGCGTGAGATGGAAGCGGCGCAGCCGGATCGAACAGGGAAGACGGAGTCGTCCTGCTCGATCTTCACGCAGGAAAGGAGGCCTATGGCTATCTATCATCTCAGCATCAAGATTGGCAAGCGTCATGGTTCGAAGTCCTCCGTGGCCGCGGCAGCCTACCGGGCGGGCGTAAGGCTGAAGGACGAGCGGTCCGGCAAGATATATGACTACACTCACAAGAAGGAAGTCACGTATTCGGAAATCATTCTTCCGGAGAACGCGCCTTCCTTTTTTCGTGACCGTGAGAAATTGTGGAACAGCGTCGAGCAGACCGAGAAACAGGACAACGCCCAGCTCTTCCGGGAGTTCGAGATTGCTCTCCCGAGGGAACTGTCAGGAGATCATCAGATTCAGGCAGCGCATGAGTTTTTCAGAAGAAGGGCGGATGAGGGAATGATCGTGGACTGGTCATTCCATGACAAGGACGGCAACCCTCATGTTCATGGAATCGCACCGACCAGGGGCGTGAAGAAAGATGGAGGGTGGACGCAGAAAACAAAGCAGGTTTATGCGCTTGACCAGAAAGGCGAGAGAATCCCGGTCATCGATCCGAAGACCGGACAGCAGAAGATCGGTGCCAGGGGACGAAAGATCTGGAAGCGGGAAACCGTCGAGGCAAACAACTGGAACGACAGAAGCCGGGCGAAGGAATGGCGCGCCGAATGGGCTGAGATCTGCAACCGTTATCTCGCTATGGAAAGACAGCCGGAGCGGATCGATGACCGGTCCTATGAAGAACAGGGCATCGACAAAGTGGCGACAAAACACGAGGGCTATGCTGCCAGGCAGATTGAAGCGAGGGGCGGTGTCTCTTCTGTCGCGGAGCAGAACAGGCAGATCCGGCTTCTGAACAGGATGCTTGAAAAAGCGAAGAAGATGGGCGTGCAGCTGATCCGGCAGTTTGAGCAGTTAAAGGAATCAGTCAGAAAGGAGTTTGAGAACATCGATGAACTCAGAGCAGGGAATGACATTTTATCAACTGGTCGACGCGATGGAGAAAGTCATGACAGAACAGCAGGAACTGCTGAAGAGAGCGGAAGACAGGCTGAAGGACATGACGGAAGAATACAGCCAGTGTCTGACGAGGATCGCGGATCTGGAAGCGGAGAACAGGGAACTCAGATCCCGGCTTCAGAGATACCGGAGGAAATCCTAAGACGGCTGAAAGAGATGAAATCGCAGTCGGAATCACAGAACAGGGAAATTCAGGAAACACTGAAGAAGGGAGAGTCGCTCAGTGAAAGGTTCAGCAGATGGGTTCAGCACAGGGCAGCTTATGAGTCTGCTCGAGCAGCTTCAGAGCGAGACAGAGGAAAAGGACCGGACCATTCAGACGCTTCAGAGGCAGTGCGAAATGAAGGATGTGGAAATCCGCTCTCTCCAGGAACAGAAGCAGAAGGCCGAAACAGACGCATGGAAGACTTCCCTGGCACTGGAGCAGAAAGCCCGGAAACTCCGGGCATGCGAGGCAGAGGCGAGGAGCCTGAGAATTCAGTTAAGAGACCGCGAGGAAGAAGTCTCTGACCTGAAGGCGAAGAAGAAGTTTGGCTTTTTCAGATAAGGAGGAACAGACGAATGAAGAACGTGAGAGAACTGACGAATCAGGAACTGGTCAGGAAACTTCAGGAAGGCAGCAGCTATTATCCTGCCGCAACCCTGATCTGGGAGATTGTTGAGAGGTTCGGTCTTTATGTAAGGCACGGTGACATTTCCAAACTTGACGCGAGGGAGCACATCGAAGGCGCGTGGATGGAAGATCTTGAAGACGAAGAGCCGGAGATCCCGGAACCTCACGAGACGCTGCGCCGATGAAGGAGTGAACTGCATGGATATATTTGAAGCAGTCAAGGAACAGGTCACCGCGAGGGAGGCAGCGGAGCGCTACGGAATTCAGGTGAGCCGCTACGGAATGGCGGTCTGTCCGTTTCATCAGGATAAGAATCCGAGCCTGAAGCTCGACAGGAGGTTTCACTGCTTCGGCTGCGGAGCGGACGGAGATGTGATCAATCTTGTGGCCAGACTGTTCGGGCTGAAAAACGGAGAGGCGGTAAAGAAGATCGCGGAAGACTTCGGAGTGCTTTACACCCGGAGCCGTGCATCTCCGGTGGAGCAATACACGGCAAGGCAGACAAGGCAGAGAAAGCAGGCTCAGCAGAACCGTTTCAGCAATGCCGGGAGGAAGTTTTTCCAGATCTTCTGTGATTACAGACAGATGCTTGGAGAGTGGGAAGAGCGTTATGCGCCGGCGAACCCGGACGATTGGGATCATATAGATCCCCGGTTTGAAGAGGCATTGCAGAACAAGTCCAGGATTGATTACATCCTGGACTCTTTTATTTGCGGCAGTCCGAAGGAAGAAGCGGAGCTGATTGCTCAGTACGGAAAGGAGGCGGCCAGCCTTGACAGACGTTTTGGAAACAATGAAGGACGAAGACAGGAAGAAGCTGGACGAGGCAATGACGGACCTGGGATTCCCGGACGAAGCAGGTGACATGTCCTGTCCGCCCTGGATCGGCGAGAAAGGGAAACTCATTGAGACAGTATTCTGTGAATGCTTCCTGAAGAATCATCCGATGAAGTGCATCAATGGCAAACTCTATGATACGGAAGGAGAAGTAGCCGAGGACGCGCTGCGGAAAGAAATCTACGATGCACTCAGCCCTGATTACTGCACAAACATGATAAAGCGAATCACCCAGCTTTCCCAGCTTATGAAGGTTGTCGCAGACTCAGAAGAGCCGCGGCGGCGGCTGGATCTTTTGAACGTGAAGAACGGGACACTTTACCTTGACGGAAGGTTTTCTTCTGAGAAGAGCATCTGCATGAACAGGTTTCCGGTTGATTACAATCCCGGCGCAGCAAAACCGGAAGTGTGGCTGAAATTCGTTGATGAACTGCTTTATCCGGAAGACATCCCCGCTTTTCAGGAGTTCATGGGATATACCTTTATCCCAACCAACCGGGCGCAGGTCATGATGATGCTGATTGGAAAAGGCGGCGAAGGGAAGAGCCAGATCGGGCATGTCCTGAGGGCGCTTCAGGGAACAAACATGACGGTGAGCAGCATTCAGAAACTGGTCACCAACCGCTTCGCAAAGGCCGATCAGATCGGCAAACTGCTGATGGTGGATGATGACATGAACCTTGATGCGCTGCCGGACACAGGGACGCTGAAGAGCCTTGTGACGATGGAGGACAAGACAGATGTCGAGTGGAAGTTCGGGCAGAGCCAGCAGGTCAGCCTGACCTTCCGGATCATGGGATTCGGGAACGGGTCCCTTTCCGCTTTGTACGACCGCTCTGACGGCTTCTACCGCCGCCAGATGATCATCCAGGTCAGGGAGAAACCGGACGACAGGGTGGACGACAGATACCTCACGGACAAGCTGATTGCGGAGAAAGAGGGAATCTTCCTCTGGTGTCTGGAAGGCCTGAAACGGCTGATCCGGAAGGGATACAGGTTTTCTGTCAGCAATCGTATGAAGCAGAATCTCGACACGGTGAAGCGGGAGGCGAACAACATCATCGAGTTCATGGAGTCGACCGGGTACATCCGCCTCGAAGAAGGCACTCACGCAGCGTCAAAACAGATTTATAGCGCCTACCTGAAATGGTGCGTTGACAACGCTGAGAAGCCGCTTTCAGACCGCACATTCATGAGATGGCTGAGCGGGGAACAGGAGCGGCTGCACATCAGATACGACAAAAACATTGATATTGGCGGGGGAAAGAAGGTTCGTGGCTACCAGGGGATCAACGTCATGATCAACACGGACGGTTGGCCGTGAGTGGCTGTTATAGGACAGTAAGGCGGCGTAAAGGCAGTAAGGCGGCACTTTTTCAACTCCTTATATATATCGTTTTTATCCCTGCTGGGTATACATATTTTTTCCATATAAGAATGAGAATGTAATGCCTACTGCCTTGCGGTGGCGGAAAATGCAGTAAATACGGGTGTTTCACGACAGGGCGCTTCCCCTCCTGAACCGCCTTCCAGCCGCCGCAGACAAAAGATTAACGGCGCAGGGAGAAGCCGAACCCTTCCTCGCCTTTTTGGAGGAATTCAGATGGAACAGAACGAGATCAGAAAAGAAGACTATGAGAAGGGAGGAGAGGTTCGCTCCGCGCCGATGAAGAATGAATACAGGGTCAGCTTCTACTTCAGAAAGGACAAAGGAAAGACCCTGGAGCAGAAGATCAGAGAGATCATATTAAGGGATAACTGATATTTTCCGGAATTGCGCCGATTCAGAAAACAGGCGGTGTATACCTCTGTTTTCTGTCGGTGATCGGAATAATGACGGTTGCTTTGTAAGTATCCGCGGCATCCGTCTTCATCAGGCCGTGATGCGCTTCCGTCACCTGCCTGACGTTGTCGAGGCCGTACCCGTGATCGAAGGAATGATGTCCGGAATGACTGCCTATTTGAGAGTATGTGTTTTCAATGATGATAACAAACCGGTCTGTCCTGTCGGATACGATATTGACTTTGATAAATGAATTGCCGGCGGGAAGATGTTCACAGGCATGAAGGCTGTTGTCCAGAAGGTTTCCAAGGACGATGCACAGGTCATAATCCGGAAGAGGGATTCTGGCATTATCTACCTCAAGATTATAGATGAATCTGATATCTGAGTATGCTGCCATATCGTTGTAATTTGTGATCAGAGAGTCGATCACAAGATTGCCTGTATTGATTTTGATATAGGTTTTTTCAAGCGCATCGGAGTAGCTCGTCAGGTAGTCATACATCTCCGCATATTTTCCTTTCGAGATATAGCTCTTTAATACCTCATTGTGGTGCTTGATGTCATGTATGATCCTGCGTCCCTTTTTATAGGATTCGCCGAGCTGTGTGTATTTTTCTTTTTGATATACCAGCTGCTTTTCCAGTGCAGAGGCATACACTCTTGAAGCATAGCTGTCAGCCAGTCTCTCAACCAGAGTCGTATGAACGATATTGATGACCGCAATGTAGATCCATATGATTGAGAAAAAAGAGATATGGGAATTGATGTAATCACGATTCAGCGGCATCAGGGCAAGGAGACAGACGGTGAGAATCGGGGTAAAAAGCATGAGGACAGAATATTCCTTCGGATGCTTCGGTCTGTCTTTTTTCATGAATGACAGAAGAATTGTGAAGATTAGCAGAATGATCTTGGACATCAGATTCATGCTGATATCATATTCATATCCGGTCAGTGTTCCGCTGTACAGCAGAGACGAGATGGTAACACAGATATTTTCAGAAATGAGCGCGGCAGTCTGGAAGATTGCAGAGAATATCACTTTCTGAAGAATGCCTGTATCCAGAAAGAAGCAGAGGAAAAAGGTCGTCAACAGGCTGATCAGATTCGTTACAAGTATCGACAGACGGGAAGACGAATCAACAAGTACTGCCGTATTGACCTGCAGAATGATTTCGACTGCAAGAATTGCCAGCCAGAACCATGCTTTGCGGATGCCTTCTTTTATTCTTCCTGTGGTTTTTGTCAGATATGTTTCCAGGATAAACATATCAAGCAGTGAACTGATGATCTGAATAATCGTCTCCAACTTAATCTCTCCCGCTGCTGTCTCTGATCAGATATGTATTGATGGAATTTACCATCTCGTTTTTTAATTTGGCGAGGTACCTTCTGCTGACAGGAACCTCTTCCCCATTTCTTAATACTGCCATGCCTGAATTGATATAGTGAATGTGGTAGACGTTGACCAGTATCCCCTTATAACACAGGGAAAATGGATAACCGGTAAGTTTTTCCTGCCATGCTGTGAGAATCCCTCTGGCAACAATCTTTCTGTCGTAAAGATGGAATGTGAGTTTCTGCTGTCTGGCGTCAGACGTTTCAATATACAGAATGTCCATGATGCTGACAGGAATCTGCTCATTGTCTTCGCTGTTGAGGACGGTAAGCGAGATGTATTTCTCTTCCTCTTTCCCGATTATTTCATCCAGCAGCCCGTATACGGCATCTTTATCCACCGGCTTCTGCAGGTACTGATAAGGATGAACGGAGAAACTGTCTTTCATATATTCCGGATAATTGCTGATGAAGATCACATAGGGATCGAAAGAGAGCCGGTCAATTGCGTCTCTGGCAAGGTCAATTCCATTGTGGTCTGCAATCTCCACATCCAGAAAAAAGATACGGTATTCTTTGCCGGATCGCATGGCAGAGATCAGGTCACCGGCTGCGGAATATAAATCCAGATGTATCTCATGCCTGCTGCCCCAGATATATGGAACCAGTATCGATTTCATACTTTTTAAGAAATCAGTATCATCGTCACATATGGCAATATTAATATCCATCGTGTAAATGGCTCCTAAGGGATAATATCTCAGACTGATTGCCTTTTATATTTAATAGAGCCGACAATCTGGCTGAACGCATTAATACAGAAGCATACAATAATCATGTTGCAATATACTTTATACGAGGTCAGACGGAAAAAAATATAGATGACTGACACAATGCTGACCAGTATTATTGAGCAGGATTTCAATTTGACTCTCTCACGGGGGGACAATCTTTTATTGGGGTTTTCAACAGGAGACAATAATACAATTATGAAGACTTCTGCTGCATAGATAAGATCCCTCAGGCTGAATGTCCCTGTTCTGTCAATGAAAGCGCAGATGGCAGGATTGCGGTATGTCAGAATTGCTGTCAAAAACAGAGAATAGGAGAGGACACTGCATTTCACTCTGGAGGCAGCATGATATCCTCCGGCTGAAGATTTCATAAGCGAAACACAGAGAATATACAGGATTGCGCCAGGCAGATCATGAAGCATGCCGCCAATAAGGATAAGGCTGGAATTATAGAGGATAATGTCAAAAAGGTACTCCAGGCAGTACTCATACTGCAGCATGTCAGAACCGTCGATCACTCTGCTTTCTTTGAGTGCTTCTGACAGCCTGGTACTGAAAAAGTGAGAAATCAGCATGGCAGGCCACCTCCTTCATTCTGTCAAAGATTATAGCATACATTTTAATGAAGGCTTCTGCATCTTGTACCCCATTTTTTACCTCTTGTACGGTTTTCGGGTTTTCAGGAAGAAATCGGTGCTACTCTTTAGCCACCATATGAGAAGCCAGTCCAGGAGAAAGGAGGATGCCATAATGAAACATCTGCTGATCAGGTGCGGTACCGTTCTGTGCACCATTGCGGTGGTCGTTACCAGATTTGGTGTATTGAGCTGCAGAGGACGGTTTTATCAGCCAGAGGAACCAGCAGGATTGAAAAACTTTTTGGAGAAAGGAGAAATTGAAAAAGAGAAAAACAGAAAAACAGGGGTAGAAAAGATTTTATAAATCTGTTTATATTGAGAAGGAGTTAAGAGATGAAACACAGAATAAGAAAAATCAGCTGTATTATCGCAGCAATAATTTGTGTCATTGGAACTACCGTAACGGCAAGGGCTGATACGATTAATTTTAATGTGACATGGCCGGGAGATCCATACTCTTATGAGGTAAAGAAGGCGGACAGCGAACAGAATTTTTATGTAACTACGACGTCACACTATCTTAGTGGCTTCTTTTTTGCCCAGTCGCAGCAAATCGACGATGGGTCAATTATTTCCAATCAGATTGGTCAGCATTTTTATACGAAAGCAGATACAGTCAGCAGGAGAAGTGTAGGAACGTACGCACGTCATGCTGATGGAAATAAATATTATCAGCTGGTTACTTCATCCTCACGAATCGGAATGAATGTAAAGGGAAGATATACCCCATAATCGCCTTCTGGAATAGTCTGCCCGGAATAACTGTATCCACATTCCCGGACAGACTATATAGTTAAATATTAATAATAGTTAATAGCAAAGACTGATTATTGATTATGGGGGAATTAATGACTAATGCAGATAAAAAGTTGGCATAAGACTTTCAGAGGATATCTACATGCGGATTTGTACCGTTTTGTACGAAGTACGAACTGGATTATGGCATCTTTTGGCGTGGCAGCAACTCTTTTTTTCTCATATTATTCTATGTTTGGATCTTTCTCTGGAATGATAGACGAGGATATTCTATTCATATATATGGCGGCATGCGAGGGAACCGGATCGATGCTTCTATATGTTTTCTGTGCCTATTCATTCGGAATGTCCTTCAGCGAGGACTTGGAGGATGGATATTGTCGGTACGAAATTATAAGAGGCAACCGACGACTGTATGTCCTGTCTCATGCAATGATAATTTTTCTGGGAGCCTTTCTTGCAATGATACTTGGAACAGTCATCTTCCTTCTGCTCTGCCGTAGTCGAGTACCATGGGTCAATGATCAGGCAAGTACATTGAATATGCTCAGAGAGGGTTCATCAGGTTATCGCTTCCTTTGGGACAATGGGCATTACATGCTTTATTGTATGACGGAAGCTTTTTATATGGGACTTTTTGCAGGAACATTGTCTTTGATGTCTGCATCGGCTTCACTCTTTGTAAAAAATAGAGCACTGGTCCTGCTTCTGCCGGTGGCATTGCTCAACTTGATTATCGAAATTGGATTAATACAGATTGGCGGGCTGCAATGGTCTTTTAAAGATATGCAGGGAATATTTGTAGCTGCCGGAGACGAATGGGAAGAATTCTTGAAAATTTCGGCAGTTAATATAATGCTGTCAGGAATAGCAATTTTCATTATTAATACGAGACTGAAAAGAATCATTTAAAAATGATGGTAGTCTATGTGATAAATTGAGAGGAAAATGATTATGCGACGGAGCAATTTAATTATAATCGGAAACATCATGGCTGCAATTCTGCTGTTTGGTACAGCGGGATGCCGAAGGCAGAGGAAAACGGAAGAGGGTGTATCGTCGGAAAGTGCTCAGAAAATGGAGTTGACTGCAACCTCTGAATACGCTGTGAATGTGGAAGAGGGTGCACTGGAATCTGAGAAAATCGAGACTGAGAGCAATGAAAGTCAATCTGCATTTCCTTCCGCTTACAAAAGCAAGAAAAAAATGGTGACATTCGACTGCGCGCTGGAAGTGCCGAATGAGTTTTTAAATGGCAATTTTTCCATGCCGTCTGTCAGGGGAATAAATTATGGAGATCCCCAGAAACAGTATGATGTTCTTGTCAAGCCACATGAGAGCGAAATCGCAGAAACGGATAAGAATGAATCTTTGGAGGATGGGAAACCGGATGATATGTTCTATGATCTGGCGAACGGAGACCATTATACGACAGGGAATGGAGTGAATTTCTACACACCCAAGGGAATCAAGTATGGACGTGTGCTTCCGCATGATGAAGGAATCCTGTCTCATAACATATTCACCTTTGGAACACCTGACGATAAGATAAATGAAATAAAAAAACTTGTAAATGACATAGGATATTCATCCGACCAGTATGCGTTCTCCTGGTACTCCTTGAGCAGTGAAGAGCGCAACAAAATGGAACAGCAGGCCGTGGAGGAAGGGCGCGTGACGTCAGAAAATATCCCGGATCAATGGGAGCAAGGAGATGATACATACACTATTTACGCATGGCAGAACTATAATGGACTGGATGTTCTTCCATGGTATATGACAGTGAACATGAGGGCGGCAGAGATGGACTTTTCTACAGCTCCTCTGACTGCAGTATTTGACGAAGATGGATTACAGACTTTCCAGATGTCTGCTCCGATTATGCTGGAGAATACAGATAAGACAGGTGAGGCCGTACAGGTTCTGCCATTTGAAAAAATTGCGGATGCTGTGGAGAACCGGTTCGAGTCGATGATCACTGATCAGCATTACACGGTGAAAAAAGCCAAAATGGTGCTTCGAACCTACAACGATGAGAATCAGAAACTTTCTGCGGAAGTGGTATGGCATCTTACGGTGACAGATGACAAAGGGAACATCCAAATCCTCATGTATGATGCTCTGACGGGCAAAGAAATCTTCCTGACTTAAGAGGGGTACGGACTTACATGAAACAGCTTCGGCAGATCGGCAAATCAGCCCGTATGAAAATTGTTTCTGACAGAATACTTCTGTATTTTATCATTGTGCTTGTAATCTTCTGGAAATATGAAGAGCCCTATATCAACTATGTGAAGCAGGTTGGATACCCGATTACATGGTGTATATTTCCCTTTATTATGACATCCAGTCCGATTGTGATAACGGTATATTTCTGCGTAATCTATATGAATGCAGACATTCCCTTTATGCAGCATATTAATATGTATTCTCTGATTCGTGCAGGAAGAAAGCGATGGGCAATCAATCAAATCGGCGGAATTGCAATTCGTTCGCTTGCGGCTGTCATTATAGCAGTAATTTGTTCACTTATCCCATTTACAGGAAGAATCACGTGGAGTCTTAACTGGGGAAAAGTGATGACGACACTGGCACTTGAAAGACCATTGGATTCAGATTTTTACATGCAATATGCGTCAACCGCAGATAAAACAATAATGTTTAAGCCATACCAGGAATCGATTTCAAGTTTTACCCCGGTTCAATTGATGCTTCTGACTGTCGCTATTTGTACCCTGATCTTTTTCATGATCGGCCTTGCCATGTTTCTGCTTGGTTTGACCATAGGCAGGATATGGTCTGTATCGTTCTCTTATGCATACGTAATGGCAATATATATTGTGGAGAATATGACCTACGACAGAAAATGGCTTCTTGGGTGGTTTCTGCCTACGATATGGGCGGAAGTTGGAAGTGTCAGCAAATCATTCGGAGGGTTCTACAGACTTCCTTCCCCGACATATATGTTTACGTTTTTGATTATTGCGATCGCGGCACTGGCGGCAGAAATTTGTCTTGTGATTCGCCGTGTGGATCTCAACTGGGATAATGAGGATGCATGAAAACGTATCTTCTATGATAATCTGCCAACTTTTGACAAATGGCGTAGGCGGATCATGTGACATAGGGTAAGCTCGTTCTCGTGGCTTACAGAGAACAAAGTTTGGGTCTTCACACAGCCTGCTTCAGTACGGAAGATATTCGGAGGAGCAAATGGAAAATCACACAACAATAGAAGTAGACCATGTATACAAGTCGTTTCGTAATGTGGAGGTACTGAAGGATATCACCCTTACGTGCGAGAGCGGGCATATCTACGGCATCGTGGGGCATAACGGCTCCGGTAAGAGCGTGCTGTTCAAGTGCATCTGTGGCTTTTACGGGTGCACGAAAGGTTCGGTGCGCATTGACGGAAAGACGATGGGGAAGGACATCGACGTCTTAAGCAATGCGGGCATTATCATCGAGGACCCGGGCTATCTGAGGAGGTGGAGCGCGTACCGCAATCTCCAGTTTCTCTATACGATACGGAACAGGAATGACCGGGACTATCTGTACCGGGTCCTGGAGCAGGTGGGGCTTGACCCGCATCTTAAAAAGCCCGTCGGAAAATATTCCCTCGGGATGAAGCAGCGTCTGGCGATCGCGCAGGCAATCATGGAAGACCCGCCGATCCTGATCCTGGATGAACCGATGAACGGCCTGGACAGGGAGGGCGTGGAGCAGATGCGGGACCTGTTCTCCGCGAAGAAAGAGGAAGGGAAACTGATGCTCCTGGCCAGCCATAACCGCGAAGATATCGATATCCTGTGCGATGAGGTTTATCAGATGGAAGACGGGGAGATGAAGAGACTTCGATGAAGAGAAGCTCGTTTGGGATACGGTATTGTCAGTCCGTTTCAGGAGGTGTTCAGATATTATGAAAAGGATACTTGTGTCTTTATTAACAGTTTCGCTGATTGCAGCATCCGGGATTCCGGCATGTGCGGAAGATCTGTATGGGGAAGAAATAACAGATCTGTACTCCTGGGAAGAGAGCCCTGTTGATGATGGCTCTTGGGAAGACGGAGCAGCATGTGATAAGGATCTGTCGGATCTGCCTCAGGAAAATATCAGTGATGAACAGGAACGGCGTAATTTTGAGGCGGCACTGAATAACGATATCAGTCTGTATGGAGATGATTTTCCTGATGTTTCCGGCACTCCTGATGATAACGAGACGGCCAATGCTGATAATGAGTCAGGGGCATTGTCTGCAGAGTTTGAATCCGCTCTGAATGATGACAGCATAAAATTATCGGAGACAGGGATCGACGGAATGAATCTGGTTTCATCCAGATATTATGACCTGGATTCGGAATATTCTGCTGAGATTGATGACTATGAGTCAATTCCGGCGGAAAGAAAAGCGTCGTCAACAGTAAGCACCGTGGAACACGCCAGAAAGTGGAGAATATACAGAAATACTGATAACGCTACTATGGTGCAGTGGGTGTTAAGGGGAATATTTATATACGATGGTAACACAAGCCGCTGCAAAGAGACGGCTATGAACTGTGATAACAGTGCACCGGATATTTTTCGTGTAACGGAAAAATCCCATTACTCTTATGGGATGTATGCCGTAGGAGGATGCAGCGCAATCTATAGAAAAACAGGAAAAGCATTTTCACGGACAATTCGCTTTGGAGTAACACGAACGGGAAACGTCGTATAACAGCCCTGTAGGTACTGAAACTTCTGACGCTTTGCAGTACATGCCATGAGAGAAGGGAGGAGAATGAAGGATATATTTGATTATCTCTGTGAGCAGGATGAAGACCTCGGTCACCTTCCGCGAACTGATCTACTCGAATCTGAAAAACAGGATGTTTTGCAATATATCAGGGCGCGTACAAAGGAAATCACGGGTACAGCCGATTTCAATGGTGAACGGATGACTTCCGAAACAGAAAGGAAAGATTCCTGACGTATTTGTATGAAGCTCCTGGTGTCCGTGCGGATGCCAGGAGCTTCATGCGCCTGTACTGTATATAAGTTCTTCGTGGAGTAGTACAGACTCCCGAAATATACAGTTTGATCAGATTATGGTAGCCGCCTTTCCGCTGAATGGGTGCTTTTTGTTATAATCTGCAGCCTCCCGGCTGATTTCTTCCGGAGTCATTTGATCGAAATATTCGCGCTGCCACTGAGTATAATCAAACTGTTCTCTTATGATCAGAGAGATAAAGTATTCGGCATCAACGGCTCCGAGCTGGTCCTGAAGACACTGCATTCCTCTTGTAAGAACTTCCTGTGCGCTTTTGCTCATAAGTCGCTCACCTCCTTCAGGGAAACGAAATCAATGGGTGACAGAAGGATGATTTGATCGCTCTGATATTTCAGCAGCCTGTCATCCGTTGTAATAAAATAATTGCAGGCGCCGTATATGGCTGCCGCCACATGACAGGCGTCTTTAAATTTGACACCGGTTTTCATTATCTCCTTTGCTGCCGTTTCGACTGTCTCCTGGCTTTTCTCTGAGATGTATATCCTTGTATAGGTTTCCATGAATGACAGGATGGTCTCCCGGCGCATGATGAAAGGATTCTTAGAGCACTCATAGTTGCTCATATAGGAACTTGCCAGCTCAATCTTGCCCTCTCGGATGAGATCTTGAATATAAAGTTTCGACTGAGCTTCCAATGAGATCCGAATCTGCGTCTGATCATCGTACGGACGATTGTAGCAGCAATTGTCAAGATAAATTCTCAATTCATCACCTCATCTGAGACTGTGTTGATACTGCTACTCTAGCACAGATCTGCCGGGCTGTCATTCATGAGAAGCTGTTCCAATTGCCAATTGACAAGACCTTACAATTTTTGTCTTGACAAAAACTCTCCAAAAGGGGGTGCGATGCGTTCGCGTCTGAAAAGGGCGCGCACAATTCGCTTTAGTTAGTGTCTGCTCAACAAAGCCTCTCCCAAAATCACGAACAACTTTGGATACCCGCGGAGAGAGGTTACGCTGCTTCGAATTCGATGAAATGGATGGAATCTGATCCGCTT
>NZ_JBQKGW010000030.1:0-15155 GCF_052118625.1 Porcincola sp. LCP21S3_C12
ACAATTCGCAGAAACAGTTACTTTTAAAGTGACTGACACATCTGTAGAAATCCAAAATCGGCGCGAAATAATCTGCCGGATGGGACATCATTTAATTTGCCGGACAACACTTTTTTGTTGTTACACCTCTGCTTCATCTCTCCTACTCCAGATCCTTAATGACTTTAATGGCCACCCCCTGTATCTCACACGTCGGAACGTAGATATCCTCCATGTGGTCGTTCTCCGGATGAAGCCGGATCCGGTTAAACTCCGGTTCTGGGAAGTAGCGCTTGAGCGTTGCCTCCGTCTCCATGAGCGCCACCACGATCTGCCCCGGCTCAGCGCTGTCCTGCTTTCGAATGAGGACCAGGTCTCCGGTGTTAATCCCGGCATTCACCATCGAATCCCCATCCGCACGCAGCAGGTAAAACGTGCCTCTGCCGAAGAGCACGACCGGAAGGTCTACATACTCCTCGATGTTCTCCTCCGCAAGTTTCGGAACACCACAGGCCACAGCCCCAAGGAGAGGAACAGAGATCTTCCCGGTCTGGCTGTCCATCTGGCGTTTCGTCCGATAGCCCTGATGGCCGTGATAATCGATCAGATTGTTTTTTCTCATGTACTGGAGATATCGACTGACGGTTGCCGTCGAGAGGTGCGTTCCGTCTGCGACCATCTGGTTGGTAGGGGATACACCATACTCATCCCAGTAGTCCTCGATAAATTTCGCCAGTACATCAAAGTACTCCTCGTTCTTATGGCGCATGACATTTTTCCTATCTGTAATATTTATTACACTTGCAAGTAAAATAATACCCCGGACAAGCCGGGGTGTCAATGGGGAATTTTGAAATGATGTTACTCTTCTTCGTTCTCGTTCGTAACCAACACTTCCGGCACGTCCTCACATGCAGGAACCATCTTTTTGATCACGGCAAATAGCTCTGAAAACCACACTGATGGGCAGCACCAGCTCTCAGTTCGACGGCTTTTGTCTTCGTATGTGACTATAATCTCTGTGATACCAAGGTCCTTGTACATCAGCTTTTCATCCGAATCGAGGTAGCGGGGAAGAAGCGTCTCAACCTGATGGTAAAGAGCAGCAAATATAGGGCTGTCCGTCTTATAGAACCACTTCCGAGGACGGTTCATCTCACTTTGATAATACGGCTTATAGGTATATTCGATGGAGTGCGGTGTCAGTGAAATACGATCCTGAAATGCTATATCCACCGGGCAATATCCGGAACTTCCCTTGATTGTAATTCTGATAATTTTCATTAGGTTTCCGTGTTTGGGATCTGACATATGTACACCTCTTGCTTCATGTTCAACACTGCCTCACAGTGAATATTGATCCACTCAAACTCATTACCTACTTCAGTCCATCAATCTGTGGAAGCAATTCATCCAGTCTGGTGACGATACGCTGATTCATTCTGAAGTCTTCTCATCTGCCGTCAACTTCTGATACATCTTCATCAGTTCCGCTACGCAGTCTGCTTCTGACATTTTCGTGGAAAAGCCATATGCCTTCATCACCGCGATATCATTTGCCGTGTGGGCCTCTCTGAGCTCAGGCGGCATGGTTAAAGGATCATACAGATCAGCGAGAGAACTGTCCGGGTAAAGAGCTCGGGCGTCGAGGATACCCTGAGCGGTCTGCTCGATGCGTGCCTTCTGCTCGTTTGTAGGAGATGGCCAAGGGAAATTGTTGTAAACCGCAGGCGAATAGCTATAATCGCTCTTTAATCTTCCACAAACCACGCGTGTCCATGCCATATGGGCATTGGACATCATTATGCCAAACATGAGCATAGTAGCTTCTGGAACTAAATATAGCTTATTACTCGCTATGATATCCGGAGACATAAAACTTATAGGTATATACCTTCTATTCTGAGAAGAGACCTCCGGAACAGCAAGATAATTTGTTGTTGGCTGTCTGATTTGCGTAAATAACATTGGAGTCTGAGCATCTTTGTTCACAGATTTGGTAGGACTTTGCAGCCGCACCTCCTCAACTTTTTTTATCCTATCCATAATTGGTGGAATGTTCCGATATGCTGATGGCGCAACGCCTTTAAGCCACAGACAATACCTCACCTCGTTATTGATCAAATCCCTGGATCCAACAAATCTCTTTATGAATTCTTCCGATGCAGGATATTTCCGAATCAACTGTTTTCTTTCTTCCTTTGAAAGCAGCAGAAATCCGCCATCTGTTGGTTGGCTTCCCTTGCTCATTGCTGGCAGGCCGGATAATTGACGTCCTCGTGACTCAATAAAAACGTCTGGCGCATCCAAAAGATATCCATTAATGTGGGATGCCTCATGTGGCTGATCTTCAACAAAAAGGAGTTTTTTTCCATCCACATGATATCCCGTAAAACCTATAATCACACAATGAACATGCGCCTTATCATTGGCTTCACTATCCCATACAAATGTTCGATATGCAAACTGTATCTCAAGGCCTTTTTCAAATAAGAATTTCCATAATAAGCCAACAGATTCCCCTTGAGTAATTGAATTAGTAGAAACAAATGCAACTTTGATATTTGTCCCTTGAATAAAATCGCATGCCTTGTTATACCAAGCAGACACATAGTCCAATTTTCCGTGTTTTTTCAAATCATGGAAAGCAATTTCCATATCAGTATTTTGCGATTTAGAACGATACTGATGTCCCACAAACGGCGGATTACTGCATGATATACATCAGCTTATCTTTCGGCACGACCTTATTCCAATCAAGCCGCAGCGCATTCCCCTCTGTGATATTCACATAGGTCTTAAGCGGCAGGAAGTCCTGATTGAAGCCATAGAGAATGCTCTTTGTCTCCTCCAGCATCTGAGACTCTGCGATCCAAAGTGCGGTCTTCGCAACCGTTACCGCAAAATCATTAATCTCAATGCCATAAAACTGCTGAATCGACACCCGGATTGGATTCAGGCTATTGGAAACAAACGTAATCTGTCCGTTCTGCTTTTCCTGCAACACCTGGTTCTCGAGTCTGCGAAGACTCAGATAGGATTCCGTGCAGAAGTTTCCACTTCCTGCTGCGGGATCCAGGCAGTAAATCGAAGCTAGCTTCTTCTGGAATGCGTCCAGTTTATTTCTCTTCGTCCGCGGCTGCGCGATGGCACAGATTTCCTTAAATTCTGCTTTCAGATCATCCAGAACAGCGGGTCAATGACCTTGTGAATGTTATCGATCGAAGTATAGTGCATGCCTCCGGAACGTCTTGTCTCCGGGTTGAGTGTAGACTCGAAAACCGCGCCAAAAATGGTCGGGCTGATATCTGACCAGTTGAAGTTTTCACTCGCCTCCACCAGAAGTAGCTCCCTGATCTCATCCGTGAACATCGGAATTTCGATATTCTCATCCGAAAACAGCCCGCCGTTTACATAAGGAAAAGCTGCTAATTCAGGCTCAAGATACGGATCTCTTTCTTCCGGCTTCTGGTCAAGCACGCGGAACAGATCGATAAGTGCGTTTCTCATGCGCTCCGTCCGGAAGCTCTGGAGATAGTCATGGAACATAGCTCGCTCTCCGAAGATTCCAGCATCCTCAGCGTATAGGCAGAAGACAAGTCGTACGCAAAGCGCATTCAGACTCTTTAATGAGTGCTCATTGGTCGGATCCTTATATTGCTTAATAAAGGCGTCATATAACTTTCCAACAATATCTCCGGCCTTGATGGAAATCTCCATCTCATGGGACAACCGCTTTACGTCCTTCTTAACAAGAAAATCCAGAAGAGAAAATTTTGTCTGCAGATCCGGCAATGAAATCTTGTCAGGCTTAGGAACCACCATATCCATGTCATATATCCAGATCTCAGCAAAATTACAAGTTACAATCCATCGAGCCTTCTCCGATAACGGCAGATTGTCGTTATACCTTTTTGCCTGCTCATAAGGTGTAAGCACCTTTCCACCGGACTGGACCTCTTTTTCATCAAGAGGGTGCGTGCTTCCTTTCTGCTCAATAAGGACCTTCTTATCAGATATGTATCCATCAATGTATCTTGTATGAATCTTGCCATCACTTTCCGGTAGTTTCACCGGCTTCTCAAACTGAATATAATCAATTGCATTGCTAACCCCGAGGACGTTCTGAAGCAGCCCCAGCCAGTACGTATGGCAGTCTTGCTTCTCATCTCCGCCTTTTCTCCACTTATTTACAAACTGATGTGCAGCCTCTCTCTGCTCAGCGTCCGTCATATTCCCTATCTCCCGTGCATTCTTAATGTGAAACAATATACTGATCCATATCCTATTTATTCATACACCAATATTCCTTTTCCCATGCATTTCTGCATGTAATCACCGGATGTACCGGATCATCAGCTTTGCTCTGTCACAGTTCTTCCGTATCTTCATTATTGAGAATGAGGCCGGACAAACGTCTCAGATAGGCATTTGGCTCACGGCTGGACGGATCCGTATAGGAAGCCCTGATGACAACGCTGCAATTGCCGCTCCACTGACCTGCCTGCCGCACAGACTCTATGGCTGTCCGGATCTTTCTGGCAACGTTTCTGACTTCTTCCTTGCTGGTAAATCTCATGATCAGGTTAAAATAGCTTTCCTGGGTTCTGCCAATGATACAATTCCTGCCAGCGCAGTCTTTCAGAATACAGCCAACTTTCTGCAGAAGACGATCGCCAGAGCTGTCTCCATAAAGCCTTATTACCTCCCGGTATTCCGGCACATATACCTCGATCATCGCAAAATTCATGCCTGTCCGCCAGCACTCAATAAGGAAGGAATAGACACCATCCGAAACACCACGGGCATTGGCAAGTCCGGTCACTGGATCAACAGATGAAAGCCTCCTGCCTTCTGCAATGGCCTGCTGCTCTTCCGCAGAATCAATCACCGTTCCCACAATTCCTATGATTCTGCCATCACGATAGACCGGAATCTTACTGACAACAACATGCTGATTAGAGCCATTGATAATATAGTCCCCAGTGCACAGATAAAACTTCCTGCCCTTCCTGAGAACTTCTTCCTCATCCCTTCTGAATGGCCCCGGATGAATATTCCATCCCATATCCTCATCGGTTTTGCCAATGATCTCTTTTTCAGACTGAAGGCCAAAATATTGAAGAAAGCTCTTGCTTGCCCCAACGAACCTGCGCCTGTCATCCTTCCAGAAATACATGCGTTTTGCATTCATGATCATATTCTTCCAGAGAATATCCCCGCTCATCTCCACATGCGTATGATCCTTGTATTCCTGGTGATACAAAGCCGCAATCTCCTGAATATCTGCCTCTGGCAGGACGGCATTTACCGTCACGTGCAATACTTTATTGAAATCTGATCTCTGCACGGGAATCAGGATATGCAGAAACCATTGATATTCTCCCGATGCCGTCATACTCCGGAAAAAATCCATCAGTACATAATTTCTGCTTTTCTCCAGACGTGCTTTCATAGTAGTGACATCCAGAAAATCTGCCAGCCGCTCCTGATCAGGCAGATAGCAGTAATTCATCCTCCAGGCATGAATCACCGCATCAATATGATGCAGCTCTGTGCCAACCCCCATCGGCTGATCCGACAGAGAAGATTTAATGCCCAGAACCGTATCATTTTTAAGATCATAGACTGCAATATCATTGCACAAATAGTACAGATCACTCATCGCGCCAAGCGATGCCTGCTGGAGATCCGCAACATTTACCTTCACATACTGTATATGAACGGTATACAGATAATGACTACCCTGTCTGGCCACCACAGATGCTGTCAATTGCATATAGTGATCACCGGAAGGATAGGCTGCTGTCTGCAGTCCTTCTTTTCTTCTGAGCTGCTGATCCGCATACTGCCGGTGAAAGATATGAACCGGATCACCGGGCGCATTGATCCTGTGCTCCCATTCCTGCAGATTAAGAACATTATCCTTTGCCAGGATCTCTTTGTAAGCCTTATTTGCAAAGAGAATCTTCAGTGTTTCACCATCATCGTCCACAACACACAAAGACGCATCCGTAAGATAGTCAATGCGGCTCAGTCTGGTCAGATATGATCTCCAGAGCGCCTCTTCAGGCTCCAGACCGCGCTGCTGAAAATACGATTTCAGATTTTCTGCCGGCATCGGAGGCGCAAAGAAATACCCCTGTATGTTTTCGCATCCGATTTCCCGCAAAAAGAGAAACTGCTCTTCTGTTTCAACTCCTTCGGCCAGAGTAGAAATATCCAGCTTCTTTGCCATGCGCACAATAGCCGTAATAATCTTCCGGGACTTCTCATCAAAATCCCGCAGGAAAGACATATCAAGCTTCAGCTTGTCAAAAGAATAGTTTTTCAATACCCCCAGCGATGAGTATCCGGATCCAAAATCATCCATCCACACCTTGTAGCCCATCTGATGAAAGCGCTGAATGAACCGGTCCACTTTATCAACATTTTTGATAAAAAAGCTTTCTGTAACTTCCAGATTGGTGAACTCTCTGGGCACCCCATACTTCTTTGAAATCCGGTCAATCACATCCGGAAGGTCATCATGCAGAAAGTCATTTCTGGACAGATTCACAGATGCCGGAATCGGAATGATTCCTTCTTTCATAGCCTCTGCATAGTCTTTGCAAACCTGTTCAAACACATAAAGATCCAGCTGACAGATCTGACCGCTTTCCTCCAGAATCGGAATAAACTGAGCCGGAGAAATCATGCCATAAACAGGATCAATCCACCGTGTCAGTGCCTCACAATTGCATACTGTTCTGGTCATGGTGCGAATGATCGGCTGATAATAGATATGAATCCAGCCATTTTCCAATGCCTTGTCAAAATTCCGCATAATATGGAATTTCATCGCATTGTTTTTCTGAATATCGGCATCAAACCATGCATATGCAGAGACCGTTGTCCGGGAAAGGGATTCACAGGCCAGTCTGGCTTTGTCACAGGCATCTGTCAGTCTGGTATCAGGATTATCATACTTAAAGATGCCGGTCTTCACCGTCAGATTATTGCCATCACCAAGCTCATTCATCCTGGCAAACAAGTCATGCAGCTTTTCTTCAATCCGGTCATTTTCTGCATAGACGGCAAAGTGGTCACTTTCAAACCGAGAAGCCCTCTCCCTGCCAAAATACGTTTTGATCAGTTCACCAAGAGCCCTGATCTGCCGGTCCCCAACCTCAAGGCCATACCTGCTGTTATATTCCTTCAATCCACTCAGATCAAAATACATGATGACAGGTACCTGATTCTTTGCCCGGATCTTCGCAATGCCGGATACGGCATCATCGAAAAAATGCGTCATATTCTGCAGTCCGGTCAGACTGTCATAATGCTTTGCAAATTCTGTACTTTCAAAAGGCGTATACTTGTCAGACAGAGATGTCAGCACTGCCGTAAGCAACTGATCACTGCCCGTATCTGCCGTCTCATCTGCATACGTGATAAAAGCAATATCAGCACCATCTACCGTAATATGTCTGCCTGTCGCATGAATCAGATGATAGTCCTCCTGATCCTGGCGGCGGTTTCTGAACACAACATCATAGTCATGCTTATGCATGGCAAAGTCGTAAGCACACTTCTCCATCCGTGCAATATCATCCGGATGCACATCCCGGTAGAGATCTCTGCCAAGACCATACACCGCTTCCTCACTGCTGCTGTATCCAAAAAGATCTAGATATGCCCTGGAAACAAGAAGAGGCCTGATCTGTTCATCAATGTACTGATACACCGCAATCGGAATCGGTACATTCTCAATAAATGCACGTGTATCATCAGAAAACGCATAGGCTTTCATAACCTCTTCCTCCCTTCTCATTTCCTGCTTTCCGGCAGACTGATAACTGACACACTTCTTTTTCAGAATACAACATCATAAGGAATACAGGGACTCTACCCCCCCCCCGCAAATTTTCAACACCGTACCAGTCACTGTAAAACGCCTCCTTGCGCACATCATTTACACCCTTGTCTGATCCTTTTCATCACAATGTTCTTCCGCACTCTGACTGATCTGGCCATCCACGGCAAAGATCTGATTTCTTCCGTTTTTCTTTGCCGCATACAACGCATCATCCGCACATTTATAGATTGCCCCCGCGCTTTCGCTTTCCCTGATCTGCACACATCCAATCGAACAGGTAATCCCTCTGCCGTCAGGAAGCCTGACCGTACGAATCGCTTCGGCGGCAAGCCTCACTCTCGCCATCGGATCACGGCCTGACAGAAGAATGGCAAACTCATCGCCGCCAATCCGTCCTGTCGCAACCTTAGCTTTATCAAAACCCTTATTTGTCCATTTATAATCGCACTCATAGGAAGCACCGGGATTATCAATAAATGCCTGTTTTCCTGCCGGGAATAAATCATTGACAACATCCGTGCACGATTCCGGAGCACTCTGCAGCAAAGACCACAGCATATTTGTAGCAACCGCACGAATACAATAATCGCCAACCTGATGCCCGAACCGGTCATTGATTTCCTTGAAGTGATCAATGTCGATCACCGCAAAGACATACTCCGCATCAGGCATGCCGGAAAGAATCCGATCCGCTTCGGCAAAGAAATACTGATGATTTAGCAGACCGGTCAGGCTGTCAATATTTGCCATGAAGTGATAGTGATTACTGATGAGATAGTGATGAATCCTCTCCCTGTGAAAGAAATAGGCAATAAAACCGCAAACCAGGAAGAAGGAAAAGGCATTGAGCACATCCCCGGAAGCAATGGCAGGAGCCTTGACAAGATAAGAGCTGATATCAAAAATCAGCATGCAGCCAAGCTCAAAGAGCATCAGATAACCGAGTGAATAATTCAGAAACAGAGCTACCAGGGCCTGCATTACCAGGAAGGATGTTGCTATCTGATGAGGATCCACAATGGACGCAACAATCCCGAAAAACATCAGGCCGGCACAGGCAGAACCAATATCGATACGCGCTGCCCGGACATTGCCAGCCTTCCTGTGATGCGGCATCGCGAACTGTACCTCCACAAGGATTGTATAGACCAGGTAGAGCTCATAGCAAGGCGCAAAAGAACGATTGATCACGCCAGACAAAGACAGAATGGCATAAACAAACATCATGACCATCAGAATATGATTAAGAATCCGCGCCGATTTCCAGTTCTCCGCCGCAATCTGTTCTTTGCAGGAGTCATACTGATCTGACTCAAATCCATAGCAATTGAATCGACGTATACACTTTCCAACCATAGGCCCCCCACTGACACCCTAACGATCAAAATCAATATACCACTGATATTGTATAACTGTGTTCAAAAATAAACATCTACCAGCTGAGCTGATGGTTTTTCACAACACGGGCTCTTAAGCCCTCATAATACTGGCAGCACTCAGAAGCGCATGTGCGATACGCCACTTGCAAACCATCACTTCTTCCCGTCTAACGGATCTCCCAGATCTAACGTCAGTTGGTCCGCAGCTCTGTCTTCATCCAGCTGATGCGCAATATTTTCCTGTATCTTCTTTGTGTTTTTTCCAACTGTATCAACATAATAGCCGCGGCACCAGAATTCTCGATTCCGATACTTGTACTTCATGTTCCCCCACTTCTCATATATCATGAGACTGCTTTTCCCTTTCAGGTATCCCATGAATTGAGAAACGCTTTATTTTGGTGGAATTTCTATCAACATATGCACATGGTCTGGGCACACTTCGGCTTCCAATATATTCACTCCCTTCCGCTTACATAGCGGCCTTATTATTGATCCAATTTCCACTCTCTTTTCCTCATAGAATATCTTTCTTCTATATTTCGGTGCGAAGACAACATGGTACTTACAATTCCATGTTGCCGCGGAGATTGATCCGTCCATCCGTGATCTTAGTCTCCATGGTGATGTTGTCGCCATTCACCCACCCGCTCCGGTTGATGGCAGGCGTGATGTAATTGAGCTTGATATCCTCCTCGGTCATCTGCTTTTTATCAAGAATCATAGCAGCAGTCCCCCGCGTGTAAAAAATGATTGGATAAAATCAGTATACCATGAACGCCGGTCATTGAGCTCTGAAAAATGAACATGTGTAATCAAAACTGATGAGGACGAAAAAGCGATGCAGGAATGATCCCCGCACCGCCGTCTATAAAAATTCAAAAAGCTCTCAACCTTATGTTCCTTTATATATCGTCTTTCCTTCCAATCCACTCGTTTCCTTATTCACTCTTGAACCGTCTTTATTCTTCGGAAGGTATACCTTCTTTCCACCATCCATATAGTACCATTTTCCAGGGATATTGAAGGGATCTTTAATTGTCGCTGTAGGAAGAACAATGGTGTTCAGGCTGGGTAAAGCGTTCCAGTCTTCCAATTTGATTTGTGAAATACTGATGCCGGATAAATCAAGTCTCGTCACATTGGAATATCCATTGAACTGCCCCTCAAAATTCATACCCCTCCCCTCTCCGTTCCGACTGAGGTCATCAGGATATTCATTGTTTGCTTCAAAAGAAATGGTGGTCACCTTACTTTTTTCATCTTCTGATAACTGCTGCAGCGGTGTAACCGAATCCTTAAAAGACAATATTTTCAGGCCCGTTGGTTTAAAGATCAGGCTCTTTCCATCTTCGGACAGATAGGATCTAGCATTGTCTTTAACGTATTCAATATCATTCTTTGTCCAGCGCACCTCTCCTATCCCCGTGGTACCAATGGTAACCATAACAATGCCTGCCATCCCATTGCTTTTACCGGTGCCTTCTACACCTTCTTCCTTCATCGTAGATTTGCCGTAGACAGGTATCTGCTTTGCTGCTGCAAAATCCGACGTAACCTTGCCGCTGGATGCGTCATAATAATACTCTACTTTTCCACTGGCTCCCGTGCTCAAATATTCCGCTGCCGCAGCGGCTTTCGCATTTCTGACATTAGACTGGTCTACTGCAAATCGTGATTTCTCCAGCTGACTGGTAAAGATTGGGATGGATATCGCAACGAGCACAGCAATGATGGCAACAACGATCAAAAGTTCCGCTAGTGTGAAGCCTTTTTTGTTCTTTGTCCACATGAGATCACACCTCCTATGATTACTGAAAAGCCGAAACAAGCGGGCTGGATTGTCCGTTTATTCCGGGTCTCATCGGTGTCATTGATACAGGCAGAGTCTCTACACCGCTCATTCAGTATCGTGATACGACATCCGTTATTTGATGTGTTGGTTAATGTTGTGTTTTATATTATAGCTGACGTTGGTCCTTATGTTGCGCTTTATATTGATACTGATGTTGGCGTTTATGTCGTGCTTTACGTTGTCCTGCTCATCTTCTTAATGGGAGGGCAAGCATTCAAATCATCAGGCGCATCTGAACATGTGGGATTCCTGCCTCGATGAAATCTTCAGAAGTTACCTCAAAGCCTGCCTTCGCATAAAACCCTTCTGCATGTTTCTGCGACTCGACGTATATTTCTCGTGCATCCAGGCATTCCCTTGCCGCCTGAATCCCGGCATTCAGAAGTTTTCTTCCGGCTCCTGTTCCATGGACCCTTGTCAGCACTCGTCCCATCTGAACCGTTCCTGGCTCATCTTCCTTCGGAAACATGCGCAGGTATGCTGTGACCTTGCCCGTGGGATCGGTACAAAACACATGAAGGCTTTTGTAGTCAAGTCCATCCGCATCCGGATAAAGGATCTTCTCCTCTCCCACAAACACATCAGCCCTTGCTCTTAGTATTTCATAAAGCTCATGCGTCGTTAATGCATCGAATGAACGAACATGGAAGCCATTAATTTGAGCAGAAATCGTAAGTTCCCTCCATATGTGTATGCAGTCCGGGTTGAAATCAGGATTATTACTTGATATTGTGCTTGTTCATCTTCTCTTTGAAGATATCCGTGATGATCGTTCGAAGCTCTTCACGCTCTTTTTCCGGCAGTTCTCCCGGGTTCTTTGCGACTGCATACAGCTCAGGATACTGATTGGCGATCCGCTCGATGGTTTTTGTCGTTGCGTGCTTTCTCACGAAGAAGGGGATCTTCTTGATCCACTCCTGTGGGACGAGAGCAAGGATCTTGTCAGCGGTCTCTTTATCACTGATCTCAGCGGTGGAAAGGCCGGCGTTGATTTGTTTCTGTTCTTTATCTGTGAATTCTTCTAAGTTCATGATGTGCTCCTTTTAGTCATATCTTCAAAGGTATCAATTCTGTTGTACTGTATGTTCTGTAACGATTTCATTGAGCAGAAAGATCAAGATTTTTCCAGTTATTATCTGGGATCGTCATCAGTGTAGCCGTACCGCTGAAACCGTCGTCAGAGAAGCCGAAGGTTAAAATATACAATCCGGAAGGAAACTGTGAACCACTAGTATTCACTTTAAATGGAAGTTTAGAATCTTGAAGCATTTTCTTTAGTTCATGTGATGCCTTTGTGTTTTCAATCCGAATCACCACATCAATGAAGTTGATTTTTCCGCCCTTGTAATTCAGCCACAAGTGATAGCCTGATCCGACCCATCCAGAAGGATAAGCATTACCTTCCTTATTCTTGTCAATTGGATCAGGGCTAATGTACTCTGTCATCGCCTCAGTGTATGCCGATCTAATGTTGGCAATAGTAACTGCATCTCTGCTTTTCTCCAGCTGCTTACTGAAGATCGGGATGGATATTGCAACGAGCACTCCGATTATGGCTACTACGATTAAAAGTTCCGCAAGAGTGAATCCTTTGTTGTCTTCTCTCCTCATGTTGTGTTCACCTCCTGTCGCTATTAAGCTCGGTTCTATAATCTTGCTGCTATAATCTTGCTCCCCCTATTTTTTTCTTGCTTTCCTAAACTGATGATTTAAATGCTGGTGACAACAAGCGCTCAATTGATGGCAACCACGATCAGGAGCCTCGCTAATGTAAAGCCCTTCTTATTCTTTTTCATAGAGCATCACCCCCTCTCATAATTATAATAACGCCCCATATAACTGGAAGATCAGATAAATAGCCAAAAGTACGAGCACAATCGCAGCTATCATTCCTATCGCAGAAAATGATCTTTTCCTTTTCCACTCCGTCTTTAGGATAGATGGTGTCAGAACACTCAGTGCGATAATGATGATCATGTTAACGATATTCCATTGACATTTTGCGCCAAGCAAAAGTGAAGCCGCGCCAAGAATGATGCCAGCTATGCTTAAGGAAAATCTGCCCTTTGCATTTCCGCTCACTACGGCAGTTCTATTCTGTGAATAAACATACCCACCCTTCGGAAACTCCTTCCGAAGCTTTGAAATTTGCATCCACTCGCCTGACCCATGTTTCACCAGGCTGCTGTCATCAAGTCTGTGCTCTCGCATCAACCGGCAGATATTGTCTTTATCACACGGACCGAAATCATATCCATTCAATCTGTAGTACCAGTCCTGTGAGTTTTTATATTTTACGCCTGCCGCCTTATATTCTTTTGCGCGCTGGTCTCTTTGATACCAGTCCCGTTCTTGGATACCCACATTACTCCCCCATCATAATCTCAAAAGAATCAGATAATACTTTCCGTAAATTAAATTACGCCCACAGGTTCTTAAAATTGCGGAAAACGACCTCATTATGCGCAAATGTGCACGTTGAAAATTGCTGGTCAGGTGGTCCATCCCGGTCGTCTCCCTATGGGCCGATGAACCACATTCTTATATTACGCCCGCAGGTTCTGAAATCTGCGGAAAATGGCCTTATTCTGCGCAATAGTCTAGGGTCACTACAAGCGATGGACAGGCGCGCGTAATAGTGCAGAGCAGGTCACGAATACATGCCTCAGGGGTGTTCTGGTATCCATCTCGATTCTGATCTTTACATCGCAGCTCGAGAAGAGCCGTGATGCGGTTTCAATCGCTAACATCAGAGCAGCATATGCCGAAGCTTCATCGACATATCTGTCAGAGTCTGATGGCGGAAATGCAAAAGTTGATCTTACTGCAAAGACTGCTACTGTTTCAGAAGTCGTATTAAAGGGAACGCAGTCTGTGTGGAGCAATCTTGATTCTCAACTTCCTTTCACACACACATCTATGACAGATACAATTGGTGGGACGGCAGGAACTTATGAATTGGTATTCACGTTTTACGATGATGGTGCTTGTACTTTGACAAGTCTTACAAATAAATAATTGCTACTATACCAAGAGTCAAGGAATCCCTCATCCTCGTGATGAGGGATTTTCCATATGATAAAACCCTCCGGATTGCTCCGGAGGGCACTCAAAGATGCAAGTCTAAATACTATAAAATTTAATCACCTGGTTTCTTGTCGTCAGAAGGACTGGATGCTCCAACCGTTAACGTAGGCTGTGCGTTATCAGCAGTATAAGTAAATGTAAGGGTCGTTCCATTATGATCAGTCTGGTTATCAAGTGCAGCAGCGGCACCATTTCCTGCTTTAAAGCTAAATGGCCAAGTTTGGAAAGCCCCGTTTGCCCGTTGGCCCATGATCTTTACACCAGTAACTACAACAGTGCCAGCATCATTCGTTTTGCTTACCGTAACACCGTTAGCTGTATCACTATCACCCGTCAGCCATGCAGCCTGGGCCTCTGCATACGCGGCTCTTACGTTAGATTCGGTGACTGCATCACGGCTCTTCTCGAGCTGTGCTGTAAAGATCGGAATCGAGATCGCCACCAGAACACCCCACAACCATCATGGCTTACTTTAGTATGTTCTTCTGTTTTTTAATTGCAATATCATTATAGCAATCTATGCGCAAAATACAATCCTTTCCTCATCCACACAACTCTCGCGCAGATATAGAGGGTTCTCCATTCTCGGATGTCTCGTTCATATTAAGCTGCTTCTGCCGTACCAGAATCGATGCCTCTCTACAACCTCAGCGCAAAATTTCAATCTTTCCCATAGCTTACAACCTCAGCGCAAAATTGGGGCTCGTTCCCGAAAATAAAAAAACGCCCCTGCCATCTTCGGCAAGGGCTACTCTTCTCTCATATCTTTACGTTCTTCACGGTTCCATCCAGGAAGGTGATGGTGAAGCTCGTAGGGCTATGAACCGTGATCTCCTGAAGGACCATCCGCGTGAGTTCCGGGATCTCGAAGTCGAGCTTTCCTTCCGCGGTGAGCTCGATCATCTGTTTTCCGCGAAGCCGGTCCAGCGGATTCTCGGAGTGTTTCATTTTCTCCCATCGCTCCATCTCCTGATCCCGGTTCTCAACGATACTGTTC
>NZ_JBQKGW010000031.1:0-11858 GCF_052118625.1 Porcincola sp. LCP21S3_C12
CAATTCGCAGAAACAGTTACTTTTAAAGTGACTGACACATCTGTAGAAATCCAAAATCGGCGCGAAATAATCTGCCGGATGGGACATCATTTAATTTGCCGGACAACACTTCATGATTCCGGCCGCTTGCCGGTGTATAGAATCTTAAATCCACTCTGTCCACATGGGTAGGCACTGTGTCAAAGAGCTGAATGCCATCGTGCCTGATATCCTTAAATTTTTCCCCGCTCATACGGTCGGGGCCCGAAGACTACAAGGGCGTTATATTTCATAACAGCTTTAAATCTACCCTGCCCACACGGGTGGGGACTGCAGCGGACAATCGGTTCACCGGCCAACATCCGGCCTTAAATCCACACCGCTCGTGTGGACGGGGACAAAGGACCCGCTGAGGTCCCTGTGCACCGAGTACCTTAAATCCACCCCGCCCGTGTGGGCGGGGACTGGGCTTTGTCCAGAAGATGACACACGATGACATGCCTTAAATCCACCCCGCCCGTGTGGGCGGGGACGCTGAACTTTTCTCTACATTCGCTCAGGATATCGCCTTAAATCCACCCCGCCCGTGTGGGCGGGGACAATGAACTACGTTGAATTGAGCGGCGGAGTACGACCTTAAATCCACCCCGCCCGTGTGGGCGGGGACGCTGCCGCGATGTGTACTATCCGGCGGTAGTAAACCTTAAATCCACCCCGCCCGTGTGGGCGGGGACATTGTTACTATATCTCCCACTGGCATTAAATGGGCCTTAAATCCACCCCGCCCGTGTGGGCGGGGACGCGCCTTCCGGCCCCATCTGTTCAAGGTAATTCACCTTAAATCCACCCCGCCCGTGTGGGCGGGGACCGTCAAGATTGCCTTCCAGCGAGTAAAGTGATGTCCTTAAATCCACCCCGCCCGTGTGGGCGGGGACTGATGGGTATGCAGATCACATAGGGATTGTGGACCTTAAATCCACCCCGCCCGTGTGGGCGGGGACTGCTCCGTACCCGTGTGCGTGTGGGCGTTGTCCACCTTAAATCCACCCCGCCCGTGTGGGCGGGGACTCACAAATGACCAGGGCTGGATCACGATTGTTATCCTTAAATCCACCCCGCCCGTGTGGGCGGGGACAGCTGGTAAAGATGTATGCGGTCGAGCTGCGAAGCCTTAAATCCACCCCGCCCGTGTGGGCGGGGACTCCATGATTCTTGATATCGTTAATTACATCTTCCCCTTAAATCCACCCCGCCCGTGTGGGCGGGGACGACGATCGTGCAGGAACTGTCTCAGTATATTCCTCCTTAAATCCACCCCGCCCGTGTGGGCGGGGACTAGATAGCCATGCATCAGATCTTCCGATCTTATCCTTAAATCCACCCCGCCCGTGTGGGCGGGGACAAGGGGAAAGACAACAAAGTGATCCAGGCAATTGACCTTAAATCCACCCCGCCCGTGTGGGCGGGGACGTTGTCTCTTTCATTTATCTATCCTCTCAATCCTCCCTTAAATCTACCCCGCCCGTGTGGGCGGGGACTGTCCGGATGGTGGGCAGATCACCCGGCTCTCAACCTTAAATCCACCCCGCCCGTGTGGGCGGGGACTGAAATGCTGCCATGCGATTGCATCAATTCGGCCCTTAAATCCACCCCGCCCGTGTGGGCGGGGACGCTCTGCTATATGGTGAGGCTCGATGCTACAGAAGACCTTAAATCCACCCCGCCCGTGTGGGCGGGGACCGGGTATGTATGGAATTCCGCAAGAGAGGGCATCCTTAAATCCACCCCGCCCGTGTGGGCGGGGACAAGCCGGCACAGATATAGATAGCAGTAGATGTATCCTTAAATCCACCCCGCCCGTGTGGGCGGGGACTGAACTGATTCAGACTCATGCGCTGCACGGTTTTCCTTAAATCCACCCCGCCCGTGTGGGCGGGGACATCGATGCAAATGATGAGACATTCGCGGAGCTGGTCCTTAAATCCACCCCGCCCGTGTGGGCGGGGACTTCGAGGCCGCGGCGATCAGGGAAGACATGGCAAACCTTAAATCCACCCCGCCCGTGTGGGCGGGGACAATGGTGGATATTATGGATGATCAAAAACAGAAACCTTAAATCCACCCCGCCCGTGTGGGCGGGGACTTGTGCCGGTGACGAAGATCCAGTTGAGCGTATCCCTTAAATCCACCCCGCCCGTGTGGGCGGGGACGGAAAGCATCAGACAGGTTATTCCCTGATTTGATCCTTAAATCCACCCCGCCCGTGTGGGCGGGGACAGGAACCGATCGTATCCTTCTTCTCAGATGTTGGCCTTAAATCCACCCCGCCCGTGTGGGCGGGGACCGTACTGTGCTTCAATGGCTTCCAGCTTTTTATCCTTAAATCCACCCCGCCCGTGTGGGCGGGGACCCAGATTACCAGACAAATCTATATGCATGTAACCCTTAAATCCACCCCGCCCGTGTGGGCGGGGACGAAAAGCATATAGTCACACATGTTCGGAATGCGCCTTAAATCCACCCCGCCCGTGTGGGCGGGGACGTGAGCTTCAATGTTTTCATGTTTCTCCTCCTCATCCTTAAATCCACCCCGCCCGTGTGGGCGGGGACTGACCTCTGAGGCGACCTGAGCATCATCGTGCCCCTTAAATCCACCCCGCCCGTGTGGGCGGGGACTGCATTGGAGTTGCTGGGCAACGAAAAGCAAGACCTTAAATCCACCCCGCCCGTGTGGGCGGGGACGATCACGTATCTGTTGCAGCGGCATGACAAAAACCTTAAATCCACCCCGCCCGTGTGGGCGGGGACTGTCCGGATGGTGGGCAGATCACCCGGCTCTCAACCTTAAATCCACCCCGCCCGTGTGGGCGGGGACTGAAATGCTGCCATGCGATTGCATCAATTCGGCCCTTAAATCCACCCCGCCCGTGTGGGCGGGGACATATCGGTTTTATGTGTCGGCGCTGGAACATCTGCCTTAAATCCACCCCGCCCGTGTGGGCGGGGACATCCACCCGCATGCCATTACCGCTGGCAAGTGAACCTTAAATCCACCCCGCCCGTGTGGGCGGGGACGGAAACATATTCCGCCATTTTGCTCGATTGATCCCTTAAATCCACCCCGCCCGTGTGGGCGGGGACTAGTCAGCTCATCGTGTATTTTGTCGTAATTAGTCCTTAAATCCACCCCGCCCGTGTGGGCGGGGACAAACAGCATCGATCCTGCTTATCTGCTAATGGAGCCTTAAATCCACCCCGCCCGTGTGGGCGGGGACAGCAAAAACATACAAAACTCTAAAGAAAAATTCTTCTGATATTAGCAGAAATGTTTAAAGATATCTGATATAACGTTTTTTGTCGGTCTATCAAACTATGAGAAGTGCAATTCCAGGTGCGAAAGTTCCAGTAATATATGAGTGATCATATCTCGCACCACTATAATATGAGGCTTCCTTCCTGATCCGGTGTTACCTTCGTCCCATAATGCTCGACCTTTTTCTTATATTCGTTTCCAAGGTTATATATTCGTACACTATCCTTCGATTCATCGATTACATCCAGTATTGCCGCCCTGAAAGTCACAAGCTGCGAAGCATCGAGGTTGCATTCAAACACGGAGTTCTGAACGCGAATTCCGTAATTCAGACAGATTTTGGCAACTTTTCGAAGTCTTTTCTTTCCGCTCACAGACTCCGTATTTACATCATATGTCAATATTATCATCATACTGTATCGCCTGCTTTCTACCATCCCCTTAGATTCTCACGAAAGGCTTCTGCTGAGGCAATATTCCTTTATTTCCACATAAATGGCGGATATTCATCGAGGTCGCCACGGATAGTCCTTGACAGTAGCAGTGCCTGAATATATGGCACAAGCCCCCACTGCACTTTCTCCTGCAAATAGGGATGCACAATCTCTTCCTTTTTTCTTTCCTGCCACTTCGCCAAAAATATCTTTCTCGAATCATCCGTCATCAGAACCGCCCCATCACTGGTCACTGAGAAACTTTTATTCGTCAGCATCTTTTTGTTGATCATCGTCAAAACAAATCGATCCGCCATAGGCGCTCTTAATTCTTCTTCAAGATCCAGAGCCAACGATGCCCGCCCCGGTTTATCGGTGTGCATAAATCCAGCATAGGAATCAAGACCAACCGACTCCAGTGCATTCATACAATCATTTGCCAATAATGTGTAAGCAAACGACAACATGGCATTAACTTTATCGAGCGGAGGTCTACGGTTTCTTCCGCTAAAACAAAAGTCATCCTTCTGGTTCAGAATCAGATCATTAAAAACTCTGAAATAGTCAACTGCACTATCTCCTTCAACTCCCCTCAGGTTTGATACTGAGTCCGCTATACGGATTTTTTCAACCTGCCTCTTAAGCTTTTCAATACTCTCCCGAAGTCTGTCGCCGTTCACTCTCATAGGGTAATCTCGAAGTGTGCGGTCAACCGTCCAGCGCTCATTGAATACCTTACCCAAAATCATGTTTCTGGCGTACGGCAGTGAGCGCCTTTCATCATCACTAATCCGATATTGTTCTTTTCTGAGAAGGATATTCCCTCTGCTCCTACCCTCAACTCGGCACAGAAATTTACCATATGGAGTAAACATAGCAAACCCGATACCATTTGCCGCGCATGCCCCCATCAGTTCCGGTGATGCACCAGAATAGCTGAAGGAAATGATTCCTTCAAAAATATGCAGAGGAAATTGCCCTATTTTCTCTCTTCCTTCAGTAATGACAACCGATTCTCCTTCCAGGCTGAGATAATAATCATCGGTTAGGATAAACAGCGTATTCAACAGTTTTTTCAATGGTCGTCCACACTTTCCGAGATATATGTTTTGACGGAAAGTATTTTCGTCATTTCCGGAAGGCAAATGTCCTTCAGCGAACACTTCGCGCAACCTTTTCTGGGTTTGCTTTTTGGAGTATACCCTCTGCTAAAGTACTCGTGCATTTCCTGAAATGAATCCATCACTTTTTTTCTGAGCGTTTCGTCAAAATTAACCTCTTTCCGTCTGTGTGTTTCTCCCCAGAAAAGATCGCCGGCATCGATCTGACAACAAAGCATTTCCTCGAGACACATTGCTTCCGCACATAGCTGGGCGGCATCCGCCTCGTTAAAATCGTATCTCCCACTTTTGTACTCGATGGGCAGAACGTTCCACCTGCCCTCCAATCCATTGACCACAATTCCGTCTGACGTCCTGTGAAACTCTACTACATCACAGTTTCCGCTGACACCCAGACTGGATGAATGGATTTTGAGCCCGCGAACTATAACTGTATCGCCCCGCTTTTCTAATTCCGCCGCATTATGAGCCCTCTTATGGAACAATTTACCGGAAGATGTAAGCTCATTTTCTTTCCACTGCTGTTCAACATGAATGAGTGCCCATTGCCTTCTGCAGAAAAGAAAATGTTGGATTCCTGAAAGCATCAAATACTCATCTTCAGAATATGTCATGCACGATAGGCTCCTTCATCTCAGAAAGCTTGTTGATGGAAACCTCGTAATCTGAATAAGATTCGGGCAGCTCAACACCCTCTTTGCGTTTGACCTGTACTGTATTGAAAATCTTCGAAGCCGGATAGATAACGTCTCCGCCTTCCCACCAGACTGTCTTCACTACATCGACACTTCCTGCCGGTCTAGCTGCAGATTCATCATTAAGGAACAAGGTATCCAAGGCTTGCTGAATATCTTCCTTATCCTGTTCTGTGAATCCATTTTTTTCTGCAAACAGCGGATTAACAGATCCCTTGATTACATACAGTCCGAACCGGACACTGTGCTTTAACCCCATGGTATCAGATCCACGCTTGTCTCCGGTTTCACTGTTCGTACTTTTTGTAATCTGTGTGCTCACTATGTCAACCGGATCCACGCTCTCTGCCTCCTGAATGGTCACCGCTGCGCGAATACCGATGGAGACCCCGTTCCCGTTCTGCTGTTCGTCCGAGTCTGCTCTGCCTCCCTTCTTCAGGGCGATCGTTGCACCAAACGCCCTGACATCTTCATAATTACTACAGATAATGCTTGTCATCTTATCGTTGTCTTTCGCTTTCTCTGCTTCAACAAATTCCTTGCTGCTATCAAGCCTGTCATGAATGCTTTTGAAACCATCTCTAATTCTGTCATCAGAAACAATCAGGATATTCCGCCCCATATCCTGCATTCTGTTTCTCATTTTTCTTTTTATGCACACGTCCGTGATATAGCCTTTTCCATCCGCATGCTGCCTCGGGCGATTTCCATTCAGAGGATCACCGTTTGGATTTGCGTCAGATACCGCTACCAGTGCCATAAAATAACTTCTGTTAACTGCCATAGAACGCTCCTTTCCAAAATAAATATCTTTTATCTGGTCCGATTAGTTATCCGTAGTTGTTTTGTTCTCATGCTCCGATCCGGCAGTTTTTTCTTTCTTCCTCCCCAGCTTCAATTCTCTTCTCTGAAGATAAAACCCCAGAAGGTACTGTGGATCTAGTGCCCTGTTGGATCTTGCAAGGCTGCTCATGTCCGCATCCTCGAATCTTGATACGATTTCCTCCAGGGTCTTCTGGTAAAACACTCGAGATCCTGCAGGCAGTTGTGCCTCGTACGGCAGAAGAAGATTCTTTAACTCCTGCCACGTTGTCATAGGATGATTGACATATGCGTTCCACAACCGTCTGGCATTCGTTTCCCTGTTACTGTCAGAGCCATTTTTCTTTCGATCCAGCACAGTCTGCTCAATCGCATCTTCCACTGCCAAAATTCTCCCGAACAGATAACTCCGATCCGTAGATTCCATGTTTAGTTCCATTTTTGCCTCCCCTCCCTGATTGTGGATCAATAACCTTTGTCTGACTGCTGCACAGGCCGCTCGCAGAATGGATTCATGGTATATATCAAATCTCATTGGCTCCGACGCCTGTGTCACAAGCGCCCGGACAATATGTTCTGGAAGTGGCTGGCCATTTAATATATGCGCTGCAATATCCTGAACGGTTTCTTTAAATAGTTTCCTGTCAACATCAAGATAACTTTGCCTGTTTTTTTCTCTTTCTGTTCCAAGTGCGCATCTTGCAAGCATAAAAATTGATGGCGATAATACAGTACAATTCTGTCTGCTTCCAAAATACCAGGAACATGTTTCATACCAGTCATCAAGGCGTTCAAAAAATTCTCTGACAAGCATTTTCTGATAATACACCATAGTAAACCGACCAGAAGTTGCTGCATCAAATGCAGCCACAGTGAGCCCTGTTTCCATCTGTGATGACTTTGTCCCGTAGTAGATTGCTTTTTTTAGATGATCTCTTCCGCTTACAAATTCATTGCCAGACTGACTTCCTTTAAAAAGTTCCATCCCTGCATCATAGACTTCGGAAGTTTTAAACGAAGGATCCCAGCAGATCATGTATCGGGGGCAATCATCGTTGCCACCGGGCGAAAAATCACCGGCAGATATTTTAATCGACTGCGTTCCGATGAGCCACCGAAGAGTGTTATGAACTTTCTGAGATGTATCGTACCCAATCTGAAGCCGCTGAGATTCATCTGTAAATCTCTCACCGGTGAAGTTCATCAATGCATTTTCAGATGTCGATACCGAAATCAGTTTTGCGTTTGCCGCTCCGGGAAGTACTTTCTTAGGATGAAAAGTCGGAACATCTTCAACTCTGCCGGTTATGCCATCCAATTCCTTATGTCCGTACCTGTCCCTGAGGTTTGTATAATAGGCAGTCCAGGAATCGAGCAGAGTCACGTCTTCCCATGTATTGCGGCTTCCCCCATCTGCTGTCAGGACACAAAAACGAATCGGTATGGCCATACTGGTTTTCTGATATTTTTGATCCTTGTCTGTGCTTTCGGTTCCTCCTAATACACCATTCTGGTTTGCCTTCAGGACATCTGCCTCGATCAGATCCTCAATAACATCATTTTCCTCAATATATTTCAAAATAGCCCTTGCTTTAGGATGCGAGTATTCCGATTGGCACCAGTCTTCCAGTTGCTTTTTATATGCCGTATAAGAGACATTCTCTCCACTCTTATCGACCACGGAAGGACAATGCTTCGCTATATCCTTGGTAATAAACATCAGCTTGTCATTGACAGCCTGCGGTCTTGTTTTTGCGGCTCCACTTGTCCTGGACTGTGACTCTTCCGTGATCGCAAGCAGTGTCTTCTCGTCACCCTTGTTTACCTTAACCGCACTGGCGAATTTGCCTTCCTCCGTTATTGTTATCTGGATCCCGGCTTTCCCGTACTCATGGGCAACCGGTACTATTTTCTCTTTAAAAGCATCGCTGTCTTTTTCTTCCTCATATGTATTTAGCAAATCATTAAACAGAGGCATTCGCATCCTCCTTCTCTTTTTGGAATTTCTTAGCTATTCCCTTGCGAATCAGCTTGTGTAGACATTCCTCCGGACGTTTGAAAGTGATAATCCCGTTTTCCATTGTCACATCGCTGATATCGAGTAGCAGATTGGTTCTTGATTCATCAGAGTAGCCTTCATCCGGATAGCTGATCCCATGATACATATAGCCATATCGGATTGTGCCAGTCTCGTCAAAGGCACCTTTCCCTTCTCCAAACTTACAGGACTTCACATCCGCAATGCACTCGTGTTTACCCAGAAAAACATCCCTTCGTCCTCCTCGAATCAACGATTTTGCGAAGATTCCATAATGTTTTTTCTGATCTCTATCCCATTCGTACTCAGGTCGATTCATATTCCATTCGAAATGCGCCTTCACCTGATACCTGACATCCATAAGATAGGTGTAGTAGGCAAGATCATTTCCGCCGTTCAGTTTCGGCAGCTTTACACCCCTTGTCTCCATCTTGATTGCATTCATCACCCTTACCTTATCAACGATCCACTCAAACGTGGGTTTCCAGTAGATGCTTTTCAGCACACCTTTGATCGCCTCATAGGTTGGAATTTCGTAGGTAGATTTCTCTCCGCCTGCAGACACGATAGGATCCGCAAAAAGTGCCATCCGGGCGGAAACTTCAAATTCCACACTGTTTTTCTCAGCATACTGTTTCCCCAGTTGTATTTCTTCTGCTTTTATTCCCATCCTCACTCACCTTCTTCCCTATTACAACATCATGTCCTCTGCTTTATATTCCGTCTGATCATCCAAGCCAAAAAGATCGCTGTAAGCCCTCTCTCCGACAGCCAGCACATGGTCATCCATCAGATGTTCCAGCAGTCCTTTCTCCTCCAATTTTTTCTTCTGCCACTCATATATTTTAACGGAATATTCTGAGGCCTCCTTGATGGATTTATGAATTTCATCAAATTCATATGGCATACAGTTCCGAAGGAAATAAATGATATCTTTTCCCTTTCCATACGGTACTAACACATCCTCTGTAGCATCCTCAAAGACCCGGAATTCCCGCCCCATCGTTTCGAACGGCTGCCGCAAAACATATTGTCTCGATTTCTGACTGATATAGATTGGTTTGAGATCCCCCGCTAGCAGTCTCGCATAGGTGTGAAGATCTCCTTCAAGCGGATATTCCGTAATACGGCTGCTGCGGGAGGCTTCATACATATTCAGATAAAAATCTCTTACGAATTCTGGAGAATCAACTGCCATTCCTGAATCACGGTACAGCGTTTCTGTCATTGCCTCCTGTGCGCTCTGAATATCCGGCAATCCCTTCAAATTTTCACCCCTAAGTTTCACGATAAAGAAATTTCCGTTACCGTATTCATTGCTTCGATTGCATCTTCCTGCTGATTGGACGATGTTGTCATCTCCAGCCAGTACACGTAATACTGTGTGAAAAGAGAAATCTACGCCTGCCTCAACAAGCTGTGTGGAAATCAGGATCAGTCTTCTGCCATTATCCTCGGTTGTAGCTCCGCTGAACCGTTTCTGTATTCTTCTCAGGAGACTGAATACTGTCTCGAGCACCTTTTTCCTATGTGCCTTGCACATAGATGCAGAAAGATGAACAACATCTGTTTCACTGTCAGCATCTTCACGGATCTTTTCAAATAACTGTTTTGCCTCCCGTTTTGTATTGCAAATAACCAGAACGGACTGATCCTGTGATGCCCGATTCAGGCAAAAACCGGCTATGTCTTCGATTGTCGACCCATATTTTGAGATTCTATTCTCGATTCTACACCGTTTGAAAACACCCAGTTCAGATTCTGTCAATCTGACCATCTCCTCACTGCTTACATTGATCGGAAAGTTCAATCCCTCCAATGCCGGCTGTGTTGCGGACGAAAGGATGATGGTTGACCCGCAGAAACCAGCGAGAAAATTCATGGCAATATTGAAGATCTGAAGGGTCTTACGTGGCAGAGACTGCACTTCATCGAACACAATGACTGAATCACAAAGCGCTCTCATTCTTGCAACGGATTGCGTCTTATCGGAAAAAAGGATCTCGAGCAGTTGGACCATCGTTGTAATAATGACAGGTGCCGACCAGCGGTCCCGCATTACATCGTACTGATCCGCCTCATCGCGGGACTTCCCCTCCATCACCACATCGGAATGATGTTCAAGAATGGTTTCCTTCCTTGGAAGAGAATCCCGAATCACTTTCGCATTCTGATCGATAATCGTGAGAAGAGGCGCCACGAAAATAATCTTCTTTTTATGATATTTCAATGCATGCGCCAGCGCATATCGAAGAACTGCGAGGGTCTTTCCACCACCGGTTGGGACATTCAGCCTGTATATGCCCGGCTCCTTCTCTGCAAATACCCTGCATTGATCCGAGATAAGCTGCCGCACATGGTTGATCGACGATTCATGATCAAACCCTGCGATCTTATTTTCCAAAAACCTGAGATCTACATCCCACAAACCCGTGATATCCCCAAATGTCTTTTGTGATATAAATTCCGCTGTATCCCTTCGGTCTGCGTACATAATCGCGGAAGACACCATGCGTACGAGCACTGAAGTTATCGCCATCTGGTACCCTCCCGATAAATTATTCAAGATCCGGTTATCATGGATTCCCGCAGACAGATCTCTCAGATGTCGCTGAAGCTTATTGAAATATGCATCAACTTCGTCAACGGCACTTCTGAATAAAAAATCAATTTCCTCCGGATCTGAAATTTCATACTCAAACGAATATTTTGCCTGCGCATATTCGATCTGATCACGATTTGCCTCAAGCCTGTGAAGAAACCCATTTCTTCCGTCATAACTCACGCAGTCAAAAAGTCCATGGTGTGCCCCGACTGCATAAGCGATCATTTCAGAAGTAAGTTTCGACATCTCCATTTTTCTTCTGTCTGCTCCGCCGCACAGGCTTTCTTTATGAACAGTGTTTCCATTTTCCAAAGCGACACCGCCATGATATCTTTCCAGAATATAAATACAGCCTGCGAATGTGTGGTTTACACTTCCTCTTTGAACCTTCTTCCCTTCCGCAGCATTTCGGATATAATTCTGGAATTTCTGTGTTCCTTTTCCGTCATGAAGGATGCCTGCAAGCATGCCAAGCGATGGGAATCCCACACTTTCGAGCGCCTCGGCAGTGTATTCTCCCACCCTTCTGTTATGATCCCGCAGACTCTGACTTCGTTCTTCATGTGTCTCCTCATTAATATACAGATGTGCTAGATTCATTCGAAGCTTCCCTTCCTCGACAAGACTTCCAACAAGTGTATTCCATTACCTTAACAGGTAGACATCTGATACAATCATAATACTTTTTCTGAATATTAATGACATCTTTTTAAAATTATTAATTGTATCTGCTTTTATATTTAGTGTCTGCTCAACAAAGCCTCTCCCAAAATCACGAACAACTTTGGATACCCGCGGAGAGAGGTTACGCTGCTTCGAATTCGATGAAATGGATGGAATCTGATCCGCTT
>NZ_JBQKGW010000032.1:0-11652 GCF_052118625.1 Porcincola sp. LCP21S3_C12
GGCATAAAGCAATCCGATGTAAAATCCATCAGAATAATTTATGCTGTGCCTCTTTTTAATTTGATTGAATGTGGTATGGTTTAGGACCAGATAAAATGCGGGATAACAACAAGGCAACTGCTTTTTAAGCTTGGCGTAACAAGGCAACTACTGTTTTTGAGGTTTTCGGAGGGTGTGTAATAAGGGAACTGTTGTCAGGACACATATTGTAAAAATGCCCAGACATCATTGCAATAAATAAGAAACTTAATGGGGCAAAAAGGAGAATGTCATATGGATGACATTAAGAATGTCGTACGCATAGAGAAAAACCGTGTCATCAAAGACTACAGTGTCGGTATCTATGCCCGGGTCAGCACAAACAGTAAGGAGCAGCTCGACAGCCTTGCCAATCAGATATCGGGGCTTACTCGTCTTGCGGCAGCACACCGGACATGGTTCGTTGCGGACATCTTTATTGATGTAGGTACGGCAAAGACAGGATCCATACGAGAACAATTCAACCGCATGATCAGAGAGCGCGAGAATATCAGAATCGGTCTGAAGCAGAGAACGGCTAACGGCACGTCCGGTTTATATGACAGACCGTGCTACGGATATTACAAAGACAAAAACGGCATGCTTGCCATCGATGAGAAAAAGGCGGAGGTCGTCCGGAACATCTTTGACTGGTATCTGGAAGAGGCAAGCGCGGTCGGCATCAAGAAGCAGCTGGAGAGCAAACAGATCAAAAGTCCCAGAGGGAAAGATACATGGAGCAAGCATACGATAGAATCCATCCTGATCAACATGAAATAAACCGGGGATGTAGCGATCGCGGATTCCGGTGGCTCCGAGAACCAGTATAAGCTTATTGATCACCACACCGGAATCATCTCCAAGGAGAAATTTGAGGCGGTGCAGATCGAGCGGGCGATGCGCAGCAATATGGAAATCACGGAAGATGGCTTGAAACGCAGAAGTACGAAGTACAGCTCCAAACGGAAGAAATAATAGGAATTTAAGCAGGCAGACAACATTGTCCGGCAGCAAAACACGGCATTTCTCGCTTTGTGTCGTGTTAAAGGATGATTCCGGATCGTATCATGGCATGGAAAGGAGGTCACCCATATGGATCAGGTCAAGATAGGCTCTTTCCTGAAAGAACTGAGGAAGGAAAGAAATCTGACACAGGAAAGTCTGGCTGAAAAGCTGAATGTCTCCAACAGAACGATATCCCGATGGGAGACAGGAAGCAATATGCCTGATATCGGTATGCTGGTCGAGATCGCAGAGTTCTATGACGTGAGCATACCGGAAATCATCAATGGAGAAAGGAAAAGCGAGAACATGAATCAGGAAACAAAAGAAACCGCTGTGGCTATGGCGGAGTACAGCCGTAATGAATTAAAAACAGGAAAGCAGAGAATCATCGGTGCATTGCTGTCGGGCTTCGGCATCTTTGTTATTGTATCGGCATTATCGATATTTCCGAGTGAAAGCAGCTGGGGAAGTATCTACTCTGTGATCGGGAGCATTATACTGATTGCGGGCATCTATTTCCTAACGAGAAGAATCCTGGCGAAGAAGGTGCAGCGTATTATTTGCATAGCTGCCTGTGCTGTCATTTTATTCGGGATATTCAGTGTCACCGACTATGTGGCCGTTAAACATTTTAATCAGGTGCCGAGATTCAGATATGAGACAGGATGGGATTCGAGCAATCCGGATCAGCTGGTCTATAAGACGCTGTTTTTTACTGCTGTCCGCAAGAACGCCGGAACGGAGAATGAAGTGGTTGAAATTCTAAAATATAGACCCCGTTGAGAATGAAATGCGCGAGACAACAGAACCGCTGAAAAATGCTGTATATATGCGGCATTTGTGCACATGAACGACAAATTCACAGATAGCCCCGTATCTCATGTGGAGACGGTAGTATTGATGATGTCAAGGGTAAAGGACTAAATCGTCTCCAAAGTCTGATTTTAAGCCTTTTTCGGTCATCCGGGATTTTCTTCCGGAGAGAATCGTAAACGCTCTGCGCAAAAATATCCAGGATGGCCTGAAAATAAAATGTAAACAACTTGTGACAGGATCGAAACTCGCATCTGGATGTCAGGGGTTGAGACTTGGGATTGGATATCGGGGTGCTGGGTGTAGGGGATGGATGTCGGAAAGACAAAACGGAATTTTGCGGATATACTGACCGTTATTTTTCTTTGCCATCAAAGGCTCGTGGAGGGGCTCAAAAAGATTTTTTGTATTAACAGTTCCCTGCGACAGATTTTGTATGGCGCCTACCATGATTTGCGTATGTGTAAGGAGAACGACCGCTCCTGCAATGAAGACAGCCAGTATGACTAAGATTGTCATTAACAGGGCATGCAGCTTATTTTTCTTTTTTTCAGTCATTTGTTCTTTTCAACATCCTGCCAGTTGATGTTATGGAGGATCTCCGCATTTTTTCCAATGAATACCGAGCCCGCTTCTTCATTACCTGTGAGCTGGTAAAGCATCCATGCAGTCATGTAGCCGTCTGAGCGCATCAGCATCTGCTCGTGCTCTGCACCGTTAGCTCTGCCGCGGACCTTCATGACGCTGTCGGTAACTTTGTCGTAATTTTCCATAAGAGCGGATAAGGGTGAAACGCCGCCAAAACCCTTCTCTGGGTCTTTGCCGGAGTCGTCCGATTTTCCGGTACCGGCAGCCATGAAATAAGGCACTGTAATTTTGGAGGTGTCATATTCCCAGCCCATATTCTTTGCAAGCGTGGGATAAGCTGCGCTTCCAGTGAAAATGGTCTTATAGTGCCTGCCGTTTTCATAATTTGTCAGTGCGCAGATTGCTCCGGCTCCGCCCTGGGAATAACCGATAATGCCCATGTTCTCATAGTCGATCTTGCCTGATAGTACGCTGTCGGCAGGGACATTCAGTATGAAGTCCAGAGTAAGGGAGGCCGTCTCGCCATTTCCGGTTTGCCCGTCCTCGTTTCCGACCACTATAAAGCCCCAAGAGGCTAAACGCGGAAAAAATGGTTCGAATGAGGAAGCGGGCGTGCCACTGGCGTTGACCACCGTGATCATCGGCCATACCTTGTCACCCGTTTCCAGGTCTTTGGGGTACCAAACCCGGATCTTACGGATAGATTCATTATCAGAAGCAAACTCTGTGTAGGCTGTCTCATAAGAACCGGGCTGAGAATACTTCATCTCCAACGGAGCATCCGATCTGAAGTTCTTGTAATAGCCCTCGACAATGTCGTTGTTCCCGTCACCACCAGGCAGCATGGACTTAATATAAAAGAATACTGCGATGCCCAGCGCGAGAATAATTGCTGACAGGACCAATACGATTTTCATCACCTTCTTCATAAAGGCCTCCTTGACAAACTGTTGAAATAAGTGTATCAATAAAATATCGATGATACAAGTGTTTCATCGAAAATGATACAATAGATTGAGGTTTGTTTCATCAGATGAATATGAACAACGAGCAGAAAAACTCTTATGTGAAAAAGCAGATTACAGCTGCATTGGTAGGCCTTTTAAAGGAGAAATCCATCGCCGATATCTCTGTCAAAGAATTGACGCAGAAGGCGCAGGTCGGCAGAGTTTCGTTTTACCGAAACTACCAAACAAAGGAAGACATTCTTAGAGAGGAGGCTGACCGTCTGATTAAAGAGTGGGGACGCCGTTATGAAACGAATCCTGAATCCTCCCCGGAAACGCTCTTTCCATCCCTCTTTGATTTCTACAGGGAAAATAAAGAATATTACACCATCCTTTATCAAGCCGGGATGGCCTCTGTCATGCTTGAAACGATTTTGAACACTATACAGATCACGGATGAGATGGAAAATTTGGAAGCTTATTTGAAATCATTTTGGGCATATGGGATTTACGGATGGATGATCGAGTGGATAAAGCGCGGGATGCCGGAATCCGGGAGCGAGTTGTTAACATTATTTAAGCAGGCAAATTTCAGTTTGTCGCTTTGATTTCTTTAGATATTTTTTTCCTCATTTGAAACGTGGATTTACGATGTGTTTCCGCAAACAGAGGCATATTTTCGATATGTTCCTACAGACAGCCGGGCAGCGTGATTATATTTTCCACTGTCTCGGGGCACGTCGAGACGGTCTGTTTGATGTCAAGGGTCGAAGGAAAATAGGCGCGAAAGCCCAGTAATAAAGCGGTTTTCGGGCAATCGAGCAAATTTGCCATCGGGCAGTATGAACGCTTCTCGGTAACTTATCCAAGGGCAATCCGGTTCAAAAAGTGTGAGAGTTGAGTTGCCACGATAGATGTCACTATGTTGAGTTGCCAAGTTAGATGTTGGGGAGTTGTGGCTGCGAGATAGATGTCAGAACTAATAATAAATTCCGGATGCATAAAAAGCGTCCGGAAATTTTTTTGAAAAAATAGATGTAACCATTGAAATTACATCATATTTAATGTAGAATGATAGCAGGAGGTGGTCATTATGCAGATATCGAGCAGGTTTACTGTGGCTTTGCATATCTTCACCTGTGTGGATACATTTAAGGATGAATATAAGGTTACGAGTGATTTTCTCGCAAGAAGTATAGGAACTAATCCGGTTATCATTCGCAAAATACTCACACAGCTACAAAATGCAGGGCTTATCACGGTAGCCAGAGGAACCGGTGGAATCGAACCAACAAGAAATCTGTCGGAAATATCCTTCTATGATGTATATCAGGCTATTGAGCCTTTGGAGGGCGGCGATTTATTCCGGTTCCATGAAAATCCCAGTCCTGAGTGTCCTGTCGGAAGAAATATCCACGCGCTGCTGGATGAAAAGCTGAAAGCAATCCAGAATGCGATGGAAGATGAAATGAAGAAATACACGATAGAGGATCTGCGGACGGGGATGCAGGAAATTCTCGAAAAAGAAGCCTGACGCAAATGGGACTCCGGAACAGATACGTTTCGGAGCCCTTTTCAAAGGAGATGCTGATCATGACAGCAAAAGATTATCTGAACTATGTGGTAAAGAAAATACACACGACTGTTGTTGCTACGGTAGACGATGAGGGGCTTCCCGTTACTGCCGCCATTGATATGATGGATACCGATGGGGACAGCCTGTACTTTTTGACCGCAAAAGGAAAGGGCTTTTATGACAGGCTTATCAAGCAGCAGTTTCTTGCATTTACGGCTATGAAAGGCGAAGATACCATGTCAAGCGTTGCCGTGTCTGTTCGCCGCAAGGTCAGAGAGCTTGGGCATGATAAAATCCCGGAACTGTTCGACAAGAATCCGTATATGCATGAGATTTACCCAACAGAAGAAGCGATGAAGGCACTGACCGTTTTTCAGATTTACAAAGGCAGCGGCGAATGGTTTGATCTTTCGAAAAAGCCGATAGAACGGGACAGTTTTACCTTTGGCGGAACAGAAAAAAAGCAGGAAGGATATTTTATTACCGATGCCTGTATTGGATGCGGAAACTGCACAGCAGTATGCCCGCAAAATTGCATCCTTACCGCTGGCATTCCATATGTGATTGAGCAGGCTCATTGTCTCCACTGTGGAAATTGTTTGACGACGTGTCCCGCAGGAGCTGTGGAAAGAAAGTAATCCTATGAGTGAGAAAATAACGCAGGAACAGCGGCTTGACTATCTTGTGAAAGAGTTCAAGGCTGATTCCGATGAATATAAAGATGTACAGGTGCCGGGAGATACGGAGGGAAAGCAGCGGATTTTGCGTTCTTTAATGAACATCCGTATGCCGAAGACGTTGTCAGATGATGTGCTTGCGGTTCAGGATGAATATCTGACCGGAAGAGCCAAAGAGAAAGGCATAGTGTATCTTTCCGACATCCCGATTATCCGGGACGGATTTTCCATTTGGCAGGGAGACATTACAAGGCTTGCGGTGGATGCCATTGTCAATGCGGCCAACTCGCAGATGCTTGGATGCTTTATACCGATGCACACCTGCATTGATAACTGCATCCATACTTTTGCCGGAGTTCAATTACGGGCTGAGTGTAATCGGCAGATGAATCATTTGCGCGAGAGATTCGGCAGGAACTATGAACAGGCAACCGCAGTTCCCATGCTGACGGATGCCTATAATCTTCCTGCAAAGAAGGTCATACATATTGTGGGGCCTATCGTGCAGAAACGGCTGACATCTGCACTTGAAAAAGACCTTGCTGATTGTTATAGAAACACACTTGATATGTGCAGGGAGAATGGACTGAAAAGTGTGGCGTTCTGCTGCATTTCTACAGGTGTATTCCACTTTCCAAATAAACGGGCTGCGGAGATTGCTGTCGATACGGTAGAAAAATGGATGGCTGATAATCCTGGAGTGATGGAAAGAGTGATCTTCAATGTTTTTAAGGATGAGGACAAAGAATACTATGAAGAACTTATACAGTGAACTGCCCAACGGCTATCAGGAGAGCATTCAGAAAGGACTCCGCGCGATGAGATATTTCAGCAGAAATATGTCATTCGGCGCGGGGACTGAGGAAGAACGGATCGGAAGGCTAAAAAAAGAAATTGAAAGTGCCGATGCCATTGTAATCGGAGCCGGAGCGGGCTTGTCTACAGCGGCAGGACTTACATACAGTGGAGAGCGTTTTGAACGCTACTTTTTCGATTTTGCAAACAGATATGGTATCCGAGATATTTATTCCGGCGGTTTCTATCCCTTCCCGGACGAAGAGACGCGCTGGGCATGGTGGGCAAGGCATATCTACTACAACCGCTATATCGATGCTCCAAAGCCTGTTTATGGAAAACTTCTCAATCTCATAAAGGACAGGGACTATTTTGCGATTACTACCAACGTGGATCACCAATTCCAGAGAGCAGGATTTGATAAAAAGCGTCTTTTCTATACGCAGGGAGACTACGGACTGTTCCAAAGTGTGAATCCATCACTTCAAAAAACATATGATAATGAGGAGTGGGTCATGAAGGCAATGGAGGCACAGGGTTTTGTGAAAGATGCTGACGGCGTATATCAGGTGCCGGAGGATGGGCGAATTGCGATGCGGATTCCATCAGATCTGATCCCGAAATGCCCGGATGACGGAAGGGGCGTCACAATGAATCTTCGTGCGGATGATTCTTTTGTGGAGGATGAAGGCTGGCACAGAGCATCGGCGGCATATTCCGATTTCCTTCGCAGGCATGAGAAACTTCATGTACTGTATCTGGAACTTGGCGTGGGAGCCAACACACCCGGAATCATAAAATTCAGCTTCTGGCAGTATACAAAAGAGAATCCAAATGCCTTCTATGCCTGCATCAACAAGGACGAGGCGTACTGCCCGGAGGAGATTGCGGATCAGGCGGTGTGTATGGACGTGGATATCGGAGAAGCACTGCGGAAACTATTTTAGAAAATAGAGCCACTGGCTTAAAGAAATTAATTGATATTGACATGAAGTTTATACTTGGATAATATCACTTTAGAAAACAAAGCCATTGGCTCAAATTACTAAATAGGAGAAGCTCATGATTATCGAACGGAAGCATTATCTTGAAAGATTGATTTCGAGGATCGATAACCAAATGATTAAGGTTATCACCGGTGTCAGGCGGAGCGGAAAAACATTTCTGCTGTTCAACCTGTTTTATCATTATTTGATTGAAAACGGAGTTCCTGAAGACCATATCATTACGCTGTCACTTGATGATATAGACAATAAGGAGTACAGAAAGCCGGAAAATCTGAACGCATATCTGAAGGAAAGGATCCAAAGTTCCACGGAGCATTATTTTGTGTTTCTGGATGAAATCCAGCTTGCGATCTCAAAGGAAGAACTGAAGCAGAAAGACACGAATGTTGAACTATATGGAATTCTGAATGGACTGTTGCGAAGGAAAAATGTGGATGTATATGTCACAGGCAGCAACTCGAAACTTCTGGCAACGGACGTATTAACAGAGTTCCGGGGAAGAGGAGATGAAGTAAGAGTACTGCCATTGTCATTCTCCGAATATTTTCCGGTGTTTGGCAAATCAAGGGAAGATACCTGGAGGAATTATTTGCTATATGGTGGGATGCCGAATATTCTCTCACTGAAAACGGACGAGCAGAAGGTGCATTACCTGGATTCTCTGAACCAAGAAATTTACCTTCGGGATATTGAGGAAAGATACGGCGTGAAAAACCCGTTGGGTATGGAAGAGCTGATGAAAGTGATAGCGTCGTCTGTCGGATCATTAACAAATCCCCAGAGAATTTCCGATACTTTTAAGAGTTCAGGAAGAAAAGAAGTTTCGGCGCCTACCATTGCAGATTATCTTATGTATCTTCAGGATGCGGGCCTGATATCAAAGGCAGAACGGTACGATGTCAAGGGAAGAAAATACATCTCAACGCCAGTGAAATACTATTACGCAGATACCGGGCTGAGAAATGCTCTGCTCGGATTCCGTCAGTTTGAAGAAACTCATCTGATGGAGAATGTGATTTACAATGAGCTGCTTTATCGCGGGTATTCTGTTGATGTCGGTGTGGTTCCGGTTCGAACGACGGAAAATGGATCAAGAATTAATAGAAAACTCGAGATTGATTTCGTTGCAAATAAAGGCAGCAAGCGCTATTATCTGCAATCGGCTTTTGCAATTCCTGATCAGGAAAAGATGAATCAGGAACAGGAATCGCTTGTTCACGTACCTGATTCGTTTAAGAAAATCATCATCACCAGCACAAATTCCCCTCTTTGGAGAAATGAGCAGGGGATTACGATCATGTCGATCTATGATTTTCTCCTAAATGACAACAGTCTTGAGCTGTGATTTAGGTCAGTTTACAAGGAACTACACGCAGACCGTGAAACGGGCTGCTGACAACAAACGGCGCTATGCTCCCGGCTGGGTGCATAGCACCTGTTTGTTGCGGGGGTTTCCAAAGGGGGCAGCGCCCCATTTGGCACACGACTTTGCGGAGCAAAGTGTAGTGTGTTATACGCTCTGTCGGCGTTGCCCTGAAAATACCGTTGCCGCCGGGGAGGGCAAGGGCATTTGACGCGGCAGGAAAGCAGGGCTTTGTTTGGGGCTGGTAAGCCGGAAACAAAGGGCTGATTTCAGCAGCAGACAGGGCGTATTATGAAAGCCCCCGTCCCTCGTCCTCCGCCCCCGGCCTATGGGACAAAAAGTCCCAAAGCTCTGGACACCGTGACCAGATGTGTGGCCACACTCCGGGAAAAGTAGCAGGACGGCAGGAAACCGTCAAGGCTGAAATGAATGGGCTGACGCCCGGCCTTGACCGTTCCCCGCCGCCCCGCTGGATGGGTGGACAAGGTGGCCAATCCCTAAAAGTGTTTGGCCGCACTCGTTCATTTTGGGGCCTTTCTTCTCCCAAAATTGAAATGGGCGGGAAAGCCCTAAAATGGCTTTCCCGCCTTGATTACCCATTAGCAAAGACGGGCGAGACTGTCAACGGCGGCGCTGAAAGCGCCGTTCATCTTGACCGTTGACTGGCTCGCCTGGCTTTGCTACTGCCCGTAAGAGATGGAAAAACAAGATGGAAAACAAGGTTAAAAATGGTTGACAAGTCTATCGGATGTGTGTTATACTGTGCGACAGTTTGAGATTGGAAGGAGGCTTACGTGTGTTAATTTGTGTACGCTAATAAGCAATAAAAAGTAGAAGTACCTTTCCACATGATGGTGGGCTTTTTTTGCGTGCGTATGCAAAGGAACACGTAGGTTTGACACGAGCAGTCTTTGAACTGTATCGTGGTGTTTTTTCGTGCTTTGTTGTTATGCAGGCGTCTGCCCTCTCTGTGGGACAACGCCTGCTTTTTATTGCAGAAACAAAGGAACAATGCAATAAAAAAGGAGGTTCGCATTATGACCCAAAACAACAATTCATGGAGAAAAACTTATTTTACACTTCTTGCCGGACAAGCAATATCCTTTATTAGCAGCGGTATTTTGCAAATGGCCATTATCTTTTATTTGGTTGCGAAAACTAATTCTGCAATCATATTGACGGCGGCAACACTGATTGGATTTTTGCCGCAAGCCTGTTTAGGCCCGTTTGCAGGTGCTTTTGTTGACCGGCACAGCCGTAAAAGCGTAATGATTGGTGCGGATTTGATAATTGCCGCCGCTGGCGGTATTCTGGCGCTGGTGGCGTTTTACATGGAATTGCCCGTATGGTCTATTATGGTTGTCCTGTTAATCCGAAGTGCGGGAACTGCTTTTCATTCTCCAGCATTCAGCGCAGCAACACCTATGATTGTGCCAAAAGAGGAACTTACAAAATGCGCTGGTTACACGCAGACCATGCAAGCAGTAAGTGCGATTATCAGTCCAGCTGCCGCAGCGTTTTTATATGCTGTTTGGCCTCTTAATGCAATTATATTGTTAGATATTGTGGGTGCAATCCTTGCCTGTGTGACTGTTGCGATTTCGTCCATACCAACGCCTGAACTATGTCCAGAAACGAAAAGACAACAGTTTTTACAGGATATGAAAGAGGGGTATGTGGTATTAAAGCAAAACAGGGGCCTCTTTGCTCTGCTCTGGATTGGTGTAATTTATATGTTCTTTTATATGCCAATCAGTACGCTTTTTCCTCTCATCTGTATGTCATACTTCAAAGGAACACCGGCCCATGCCTCTGCCGCTGAAATTGCTTTTGCGGTTGGTATGCTGCTTGGCGGAGTCATTCTGAGCATTTGGGGCGGTTTTAAGAAACGGCGGTACACCATCGGTCTTTCCGTTCTCCTGATGGGCGTTAGCAATATGCTCTCCGGGCTTTTGCCGCCAGACGCATTTCTTGTCTTTGTTGTGTGCTGTACTGTTATGGGAATTTCCGCTCCATTTTACGGTGTGCAAAATGCGATTTTTCAAGAAACGGTCAAACCAGAATATCTGGGGAGAGTTTTTTCTCTACTGACAAGCGCCGCTTCCCTCGCCATGCCGTTTGGCCTTGTCATTTCCGGGCCTCTGGCGGAGCGGCTGGGAGTTGAGAAATGGTTTGTCATTTGCGGAATTGGCATTATCATCGTTGCGCTTGCCGTATTTTTACTACCCGGTTTGAGAGAGATTGACAATACGCAATAATCAACTGCACCTTTTTCTATTACTAAACAAAATGCCTGGATGGTGGTTCTGAAAAACCAGAACCGCCGTTCAGGCATTTTTTATCTTCGTCCTCTCTGCGGTTTTGGATTCTTCAGCAAGTCGGATTTTTCCGCAATCTTTTTCAGCCACTTCCGTTCTTCTACTGACAGCTTCCTAAAATTCAGCTTGAGCCGTTTGCAGATAAACGCCAAGTACGCTTGTTCCGTGTCGCTGTCCTGGCTGACGATTTCACCAGCAGTTTCCAGCATTTCTTTTAGCGGGTTATCCTCTGGGACGCTGAAAAAATCGTCCTTGTGTGTTTCCCGCAGAGCAAGGGCAATCCCGTTTATGTCCCGTTGTATCACATAGCGGCAAAACTCGTCCTCATCAATATGGGCGGTGATAAGCTGTCTTAACTGCGTATCACTCATGCCAGGATTATGCTTTTTTATAACAGTTGCGCTCATCGTGTCCACTATGGCGTTTGCACCCTGCGTGTTGTCCGGCAAATTAAATGATGTCCCATCCGGCAGATTATTTCGCGCCGATTTTGGATTTCTACAGATGTGTCAGTCACTTTAAAAGTAACTGTTTCTGCGAATTGT
>NZ_JBQKGW010000033.1:0-11646 GCF_052118625.1 Porcincola sp. LCP21S3_C12
ATCGCAATCGTCCTTTTTGCACTGATACCGGACCTTCTCGTAAGAAACCCCGGTGTATTCCGCAATCTTCCGATTGCTCATCCCGCTTTTTCGAAGCAGGAGCACCTGCTCATTTTTTTCTTCTGTTTGATCGTTCTTCTTCATGGGTATTCTCCTTTTGCCCTAAGGTTGTAAGTACAAGAATTCCTTCCCTACGTGCAGAACAGATCTGTCCGTTCTGAGCAAAGGAAGATAGGTTATCCTTGCAGATATATGCGGACCATTCAGGCGTGATTTTGAACGGTCCGGGAACATTCTCTCCTGCACAGATAAACGGAACTTTCGGAGAGAAATCGGAAATGAAAAAAGCCACCAGCCTGTAAAAAGCTGATGGCTAATAAATCTTAAGTTTATTGATCTTATTAAGGAAATTATGTACAATCAAATATAAATACCTGCCATTCGCTTGCCAAAGAACAATGGAGGAATCGAATTTTCATGGGCACAATCGTAAAACCTATTAAATCCGCTCAAGAGCTCGTTGCTCATATGCAGCAAAAGGGCATCACTTTTCATATTGTCTCGCCGGATAATGCTGCCGATTATATGAGAAATAACAATAACTATTTTCGTGTAGCCTCATATCGGAAGAACTACAACAAACAGCTTGACGCAAACCAGAATCCAATTGATAAATACGTCAATCTTGACTTTGGCTACCTTCAGGATCTCGCAATAATCGATATGGAGCTTCGATACACCTTTCTCCAGTTATCGCTTGATATTGAGCATTTCACCAAACTGGAACTGCTTCGAGAAATCGACAATCATGATGAAGACGGATATCAGATCGTAATTGACTATATAAACTCTCTTGATGCTGAGCATAAAAAACATCTGCAAAGCGAATTAGAGCAAAACCGAAACAGTATTTACACCGGTGATATTTACAAGAAATACATCTCCAATCTTCCTGTTTGGGTTTTTCTCGAGCTCATACCGCTTGGAACAATACTTCACTTTTACAGTTTTTGCGCCATTCGCTTTGGATCAAAAGATATGCAAGACAATCTATATATTCTTCTGGATTGTAAAAACATTCGCAATGCATGTGCTCACAGTGACTGTATTATATACGATCTACATGTAAATACTTCGCGGCACAAAACAAACTATCTTATTAATCGAAAGCTTTCTCAATTGCCTGGTATCACCCGAAGCATACGTACAACTCGAATGAGTAATGACCGCATTCGCGGCCTGATTTGCATTCTCTTTATGCATAATAGGATTGTGACAAGTGAAGGTGTGCACAACAAAGCGGCCAAGAAGCTACATGTATTTGAGGAACGTATGTTCAGACATTTCGACTACTATTATACAAATTCACTGATATCATCTTCTTTTGATTTTTTGCGATTAGTTATTGACAACTGGTTCCCAATCACATAAACTATAACCACAAGGAAAAAGCAGCAATGCTTTTGCAAGGGCCTTATCGAGAGATCGGGCTCTATTTTTCTGCTTAAAATTACCTGTAGGCATCTTGTTAGGTGCCCACAGGTTCTTTTTACTTCACCCGGATCTTCCACCCTGCCTGGATCAGGTTTACATTTTTGATCAGGGATGCGTTCAGCTTCTGGATGGCAGATACGCTGGTTCCATACCTTCTGGCAATTCCAGAGAGCGTGTCTCCTCGCTGCACGGTATAGTAAACTGCCTGCGGCTGAGCCTTTGCGCGAATCAGTTCATTCACCTTTGCCTGCACAGCGGAAGCATCATAGCCGGAAGAAGCAAGGCGTCTTCTCCTCTCAGAGCCGTTCCCCCACTTCCCCGCCAGTACTTCACGTGCAAGCTTGTCTACGGACTTCGTCGCGGTATTCTCCTTGTAGCGAAGCACATGGTTCCAAGGGAAATTCCGGTATGAACGGATCAGAAACTCACGTCCGGTCTGGTCACCGGGAGCGCCGCCTACCGCTGTTCCCCTCTCATTGATGGATGCCTCGACCTCTTTTCCATTCCCGCAATACATCGCGGTGTGGTGCGCGGTGTTTAAAAGAACATCGCCGCGCCTAAGGCCTGCTCCGGTTGCAAGGTTCACCGTGCCGGTTACGTCTTCAAAGTCGCAGGACAAAAAGACCGAAAACATGTTGCCGGTATAGGTCGCACCCTTTGTCTTTACCGGCACACCGGCTGCCTGCCATGCCGAGATCACTGCCGAGGAGCAGTCAAAGTCTCCCTTCTCTCCCCAGCGATATCTCTGGTCATAGCCGTGTGCGTTATTGTTTGCATGATTTTCCATCCACTGGATGGCAGATTCTGTTTTACTCATGATTTTCTCCTCCAACTCAAATATCGATTTCCTGCAAATCAAAAAGCCCTCCGGGTTTTTAAGCCCGAAGAGCCAAACATAACATTGCTCCCTTTACGGAAGGAGCAGCCGAGATACGAGGATCACCTCCTCTCACGCATCTGTCTTGTTGAGCTGCTTGTAGATCTGGTTTACACCAGTCGCGGCGAGACCGGACACAATGCCGACAGCAAGGGCATTGATGACATCCTTTGCCGGGAAGTCCGGCATGAGATACAGCCCCGCGATGCCGAGCACCGCACCGACGCATCCGCAGATCACCGGGATCAGCTCATCCTTCACAGAGCCAGCTGCTTTGCAGCCGATGCCGACAAGATACGCAATCACTGTGATTGCCGCCACACTTGCAATTCCAAAATCCATAAGTCATTCCTCCTTCTTTTTATTTCTGTCTGCCGAAAGCGGCAGTTCCAGACACTTCTTGTACAGGGACTCTCCGGTGCCATTTCCACCGAGTGCCTTGTACGGCTTGTACAGGTACTCAAGGTTGCTCCGGTCCTCAGGAGAGCACCATCCCCGAGCAATAAAAAAACTGCAGGCCTGATAAATACGGTCATGCAGCAGTGCCATCATTCCTTCTTTTATTTCATCGTTCTCCTGTTTTCGCCGGAGCAGCGTCCGCCAAAGCCACGTGAGGACGGCAAGGATCAGGGCAAAGAGCTCCTGAATCCAGTATTTCAAGATAAAGTCGATCAATGGAATCATCTCCTCTCTGTTTTATCATGCTCTTCTTGTCTTCGTTATGCACACTCACTTTCCGCAATATAGAAGTATCCCCGATCGTCTCCGTTGTTCTGGGAGCTATCCTTCGAATACATAATCTGAATGGTATGTGGCTCATTGTCGGAGATGAGATATTCCGCTTTATAATAGGTGGATGACGACTGCTTTCCACTTGTGGTCTGCGCCGTACTTCCGCCTCTCGATGCGGCTGCATCCAGAGTGGATGCGATCGTATAGTCATAGGTGCTTTCTGCATAGGACCGAATATAGACCACAAACTTCTGATAGCCGACGATCGTAATCGTTGCTGTCGATGTTCCATTATTGATGTGGTAGGATCCGGCATCGGATTGATAGACTGTATTGTTGTCTACTTTGGAACCGGTATCCACCCACTGTCCATTCCCCAGATCCACCGTATAGTGCTTACGGATAAAGACCACCGTCGTCGATGCACTCCCCCATGTCCCGGATGAGGCTGTGACCGAAAGCGTAGCGTTTGACGCAGGAGTGCTTAGTGTCAGAACGCCGCTGGATGCATCGAGGCTGACACCGGATAGACTTCCCGCCGACCAGGTGATACCGGTAAGATCTCCGGTCACTGCATATCCATCCTGATCGACAACAGAAAGAACGCTTTTGAAGTCAAAGCTCGATGCCACAGCAAGTACATACACCGTCTCCGGAAGAGAAATCCCAGCCGCTGGGTACACGGTATGATAATGAATCGTAGCATTCGTTGCTCCCCACGGAGCATTGGCTACGGCACCTTCCGCCCATGGCACATAGATATGGCTGAGATTTGTACAGCCTTGAAAGGCATTCGAATAGATTCCATTTGCCGGCGTGGAATGCATGCGAAGCTCTGTCAGAGCGGTACAGTTTTCCAGGCTGTGATCATAGATGCCATTGATCGTGTCCGGAAGATACGAGAAAGACACCGTTGCGCAGTTATAAAAAGCATATCCTGCGAGCGTCCGCAGTTTTCTCGGAAGCTCCGTCATTCTTAAATTCTTACAGTTATAAAACGTATACGTGTAGATGTCGTAGAGCGAAGATGGAATCACAACTTCCTCCAGAGCCGTACAGTTGTAGAACGTATAGCTTGACACCATCGTGGTTCCAGCCGAAAGCTCCACTCTCTTCAGTTTTGTGCAATCGGAAAAGGTACGGATTCCCATCGACAGAAGAGCTGGAACACGGACGGATTCCAGCTTCGTGCAACTGGAAAACACATATTTTCCGAGGCTCTTTACCGAATCCGGAATTGTAAAATTTGTGATGCCCGTATTATTTAAGGCGTAATCGCCGATGGCAGCAATCTGAGGCGGAAGCGTGGAAAGCGTAAGTGACGTACATCCGCTGAAGACATAGTTTTCGAGGGTCAAAAGATTCTCCGGAAGCGAGGTGAGTGCCAGAGATTGGCAGTTCTGAAAGGCATTCGATCCGATGGAAGTAATCCCTGACGGAAGACTTGTCAGAGCCAGTGCCAAACAATCACAGAAGGCACTGTTTCCAATCGTCGTTACACTTTCCGGAAGGGAAGCCGTTTGATATTTGTTGCATTCATAAAAAGCGCCTTCACTGATGGTCTTCAGTCCGGACGGCAAGGAAAAGTCGGTCAGTTCGGAGTCATATTGAAACAGGTAGGAAGGAAGGGTGATCACTTGATCCGAAACCGTCACCTTAGTGAGCTTCTTATTGGATGCAAAGGCATAACTTCCCAGAGTCTTTGCTATGGGAAGATCGATTTCCTCGAGCACTGCATCACCATTCCCTTCCCCAAGAATTCCCGATCGCTGGACACTCGTCACATGATCTCCCTTGATTTTGACAGCGCCGATATTCTGAAGGCTGTAGGATACAATCAAATCCGCCATTCCAAGATCCAGTTCTGCGAGGTTTCTTGCCGCAAGCCCCGCGCCAACCGTGCCGATATTGACCGTGGAAAGGCTGCGGATGGCGGCTGACATATCCTCCGGTTTGTATTTTGTTGTTCCTCCCGTTTTGCTTCGGATCGCATCCGCAATCGCGGTAAAGATTTCTGTAAGGGATGCCATCAGTACTCCTTTCCCAGAGCGGACTCCACATCATTGGGTAAATCCACTTCCTGTGCTGTTCCTTCCGAATCGGTCAATGTCAGTTTGTGATCCACAAGGGCTAAGGTATAGGTCCGTCCGACCGGGATATCAACGCTCTGACTGATCTTGTCCCCATTCGAAAGGGTAATCGTCTTTCCGGAGATCGAAAGCGTATAAGTCATGGTCTTTGCCGCCTTTGTGGCTTCTTCACTCATGTTCAGGTTTCGGAGCGCATGCACAATCGCATCCCTGACTTCTTCTCCCCGGGAAGCCGTCTCGATGGTATTCAGCTCCTTCTCCATATCTTCCATATTTTTTTCCGCCTCCTTCCGAGTGATGATGCTTGCCCCATATTTCCTTCTCTTTATCTCCTTCTCCGTATTTCCTTTGCTGTATTTCCTTTTCCCTATTTTTTTCTTCGCACTTCCTTCTCCACCTTTTCTTATGAGAGAAGATAACTTTCAAACTCCAACTCGGTATAAACCAGTCGTGTGTTCTCCTGATCAAAGTCAATGGAGTAATTGGAAAGGCGATTCTGGTCAGCAGTTTTCAGGTTGGCATCGATCTTTGTACTTGTGTAATAGCCTTTGGGATCCAGGGTCAGCTCAAACACGTTGATGTTGCTGTTCGTCGTTCCTTCATAGACGATCCTCCCCTGATAGGCGAGAAACGGAACATAGAGAAGCGAGGTAAGGTTTTCTCCCTTCACACCCAGTTTCCGATAGGTCAGGTAGCCGGCCTCGTTGAGGTAAAGAAGGAAGCAGCACTTTTGAATCTTCGCGTCCTCATTTGCCTGGAGCATGGCCCCATATTGATCAATTGGAGACGGACCGTAATCGGAAATCATCGGTGGGAATAAAATCCACTGTGCATAACGCGCCCGATATTCCGTCATATCGGGATACACCTTTTCTTCTCCGACCATCACTTTTCCGATCCGCTTTTTTCCAACGTAGATCGGCTGCGAAAGTTCTTTGAAGGAAACGTCGTGAAAAAGGATGCCCATTTCTCATACTCCTCCAGACTCGATAAAATAAACGGTTTCCGGATTTTTCTCAGACAGCGCGTCGTACTCCTCCTGAGTACCGATCCAATGATGCCAGCCGTCACCCTCTGATAAGTTGTCCATTTCGTCCTGCATCGCGGTGATGTTGTCCTGAATATCTCCAATATCCTCCTGAATGCCTGTCACATCATCCTTCAAGTCAGACACATCCTCCTGCATTTCCTTCACCTCTTCCGTCTTTATATCCGCATAGATCTCGGTGAGGGTCTGACGCACCGGTGTTCCCAGTGTGATCTGCTTGGTCGCTGTATCGAGCTTCAGGCTCATCCGGGTAAGCGGCAGATCCTTTTCCACCAGATGAGGCTTGGAGACGCAATGGATCCTTTGTCCGACGCGGAACGCCTCGAAATTCGGATTCAGAAAGTGAAGCTCTGACGCATCACACTCGATGGACAGACGATCAAACTGCAGGGAACTCAGATATTCCACGCCATCCTCAAAAAGCGTATGCGGATCGGACACCCCGGAGAAGGTCACTGCCTTTGTGATTTTCCCATATGTGACGACGGCCTCCGATTCCACAATCTTTTTTCCATTGTTTACGCTTTCTACAGTCAGAGGATTCCCGGTTGTATGGTCCGTATCTCCCAAGGGAAGAACGCAGGTTGCCACCTCCTCGCCTCCCCTATTTCCGGAGATATCCAATAGGTTCAGACCGAACTCGATCGGCTGGTTACAGGTGTAGGGCATCTCAGAAAGCCAGTCGATGTAATTTACACTGCCCTCTCGCCGTACAAAAAAGTAACCTCCCTCTGCAGCAAGGCACTGCCTCTTCAAGACATCCATCGTCTGCTCGTAGTGCAGCTTTCGGTAAACCATCTTGTCCGGAATGGTCATGGTGCCAACGGTAAACTGACGGTTCGATGCGACCTGCCGGTTATGATTTGCCACTACCAGACGGAAGAAGTCACGGATGGAAATCCGGTCATATTCCTGCGCATCTTGTACCGAATCGTTGAAAAAAGCCAGCGCTCCCTCACAGGATACCTTTTTTTGCCGGTAGTAGTCCGTCTGGATTCCAATCGGGCGTCCGAACCAGAGAAGATGGTTCCCCTCATACACTTCAATATCCGAAGTCAGAAGATGGACGTTGTCATAGAAGACATGACGGGCGGGCATGGTAAAATCAAAACTCCCGGACGTATTCAATTCCATCTCCAGCGTTGGTTCCAACAGAACCATGTCCGGGTAATCATAGTTAAAGATGGAAACTCCATCCATGAAAACCTGATAGATCATAAGCTTTTCCCCAGGGAATAATCCACAAGCACCCGTCCCTTTCCGGCAAAAACCATCCGGTTATCTCCGGGCTGAAGGAGGATGGCATCACTCTTATTCTCCCCCTTGGAAAGGGCGTGATCGACACCATCAAAAGTGACGGTCATCTGGGCGGAGCACAGAAAGGTCGGAGAAACTTCAAGGCCGGAAGGATTGATCAGATTCCGTCCTTTGGTTCCGTCGACATCAAAAGTTCCATAGTAGATGATGTTGTCAAAAAGATCATCCCAGAGCCAGTCATACCCTTTGGTAGAGGCGGCGATATATTTATAGGGCTCCAGATTGTAATCAAGGACAATCGTTGAGTTCTTCTCCTCCGATTTCCAGCCATTGACCGATATCCGCCCCGTATAGAAGTGATCCGGATCATCGGTGAGAATCAGCTTTTCCATCCTCCCATGGAGGGTCATCAGAAGATCCGTGTAAACCTCCACCCATTTTTTACCGGGCCGCAGCCAGAATTCCCAGGACCCCGTTCTTCGTCCATACCGGACCTTTCCCGTGAGGACATCGGAATAATCCAGTTGTCCGTCCCCGCCCGGGACATCGATATACCTGGTCTTTACTTCCGGCTGGGCAACGTGGAGCCTGTTTTTTGCCACAAGCCCCCATTCTTCGAATATGTGATGTCCGCCGATAATCACCGAATGCTCCATTTATCCCCTCGCCTTTCTCCCGGCGATTCTGCCGAGCTGTTCATTCATCTTCGGAGCAAGACTGCCAACCAGTGTACCGGAATCCAGAACCACCCTCTGATTTACCATCTGCGGATAGTACTCCCGCATCAGGGACATCAGCTGATTGCCCAGAGTTACTATTGCCTCGGCTGCCGCATCCTGTCCGGATGCTTCCGCAATCATGCTTTGAAGTTTTCTGGTGCCGACCACGGCCTCCTCTCCCGCTTCCCCACCGCCGAGAAGACTTCCGCCGGACAATCCAAAGATGGTCGGCCTCTGGAGAAGATAGGGTTCGTCCATGGCCTTTTTGTACCAGCTGACCGAAAGATGTGGAACCGATGGCGGTTTCAGGGACAGGGAGCCGCTAATGGAAAAATGCGGAAGTTTGATGTGTGGAAGCTGAAGGCGGCATCTGGAGAAAAAGTTCCGGATTCTGGCAAGGCCTCCGCTGACCACAGTCTTGGCGCTTTCCATTGCCCCGGAAAAGGCTAATTTAACGCCTGCCATCTTGCTTCGGACAGTTGCAAGAATCGATCCAAGCTTTCCTCCGGTCACCTGGTTCATCATCTGGAACCCTGCCTTCCATAGATTCTGATATCCGGCCATCGCGGTCCGGATGATCCCTTTTATACCGCCACTATGACTGGCAATGCTTGCCTTTATCGCGCTCCATGCCGCTGTAGTATTGGTCTTTACAGTATTCCATGCATTCGAGATATTTGTCTTTATCCCGTTGAATACGCTGGATGCGCCTGTTTTCATACCGTTCCAGACAGTCGATACGCCGGTCTTTATCCCGTTCCAGGCGGTGGTTGTTACCGTTTGTATTCCGTTCCAGAGACCTGTAAAGAAGGTGCTAAGGGAAGTGCCGACTGCCTTTACGCCACTGCAGACGCCTTCCCAGACACCCTTGAACCAGTTAGAGATCGTTCCCCAGTTCTTTATAATCGCAATGACAGCGACGACAGCCGCGACTACGGCGGCGATGATGCCAATCATGGGAAGTAAGCTCACCGAGCTGAATGCTGTCATCGCGCCGGAGAGTCCTCCGAGATGCGTCATGACCTTACCGATGCCTGATGTGATCGTGCCGATTGAGCTTGTCACCTTGCCGATCCCGACAAGGACAGGACCAACCGCGGCCGCAACAAGCGCTGCCTTTACGATAAACTGCTGCATGGGTCCGGGCAGCTTTTCCCAGAATCCTGCGAACTGCTTTAGGGCGGCTGCCGCCTGAGAAAGCATAGGGGCAAGGACTTCTGATAGGGAGTTCCCGATCTCAGCCCCTGTGACCTTCAGCTGATTAAGCGTGGTCTTAAACTTATCAATCGGGTCTAAGGTATCGTCAAAGGTCTTTGATACGTTGCCGGAGAAGGAACTCATATCGGAGGAGAATCCATCAAGGGAGAGCTTTCCGGTTTGCATGGCGTTATAGATGGAAGCGCCGGCCTTGGATCCGAATAGATCGTAAGCGGCCTGCAGCTTTTCGGTATCGCTTTTATTGGAGTGCATGGTATCAGAGAAGCCCTTCAGTGCCTGGTCAAGAGTCTTCCCGTCCCCGGCGGCTTCCTTCATGGCTTTCTTCATACCTGCCATCGCGACTCCTACGTCAAGGCCGGACATCTCGACATTCCCGAGGAACTGCGCGGACTGCGTGGCGTTAAGCCCCATTGCCTGAAGCTGTGCAGCGTTCTGTGAGAGATCCTGCGAAAGGGTATCCATTGAAAGACCGGTAGCCTGCCCGACAGAATTTAAGACATCAAGCATACCGCCCGTCTGGGAGGCATCCATGCCGAAGGCGTTAAGCACCGAGGATACGTTATCGATGGAAGTCGATACGTCCGTGTCATTTAAAGAAGCAAACTCCACGAACCGCTGGGAGAGATCCTTAAGTTTCTCCCCGGTAAGACCGAACCTGGTATTTACCTCGCCGATTGCGGACCCCGCCGTAGCAAAGTCAGTCGGGATGGTTGTGGCGATATCGTTTGCCGCATCCTGCATTTCCTTTAATGCCTTGCCACTTGCCCCGGTCTTTTGCGTGACGATATCCGCTCCCTCATCCACTTCCTTAAAAGCGGCAAGGGATGCCGCACCGACGGCGGCAATCGGGGCGGTTACATGGGTAGAAAGGGAAGTGCCGACTCCTGCGATCTTGTCGCCGACATCCTTCATCTTTTGACCGGTCTGCTGGAGCTGGACACCCGCCACAGAACCGACATCCTTGAACTCGGACTTCAGCTTTTCAAGGGACTGCTTGGTGTTTTCAATCTCACGGGTCAGAGCCTCCTGCTGCTTGAAGGTCTCCTCGGTTTGCGGTCCTTGCTGCAGTTGCTTTAAGGCATCCTGCTCCTGCTTGAGTTTCTCTTTTGTGTCAGAGATCGCTTCAGAGAGATACTTCTGCTTCTGGACGAGAAGGTCAGCGTTGCCGGGATCAAGCTTTAAGAGCTTGTTTACATCCCTAAGCTGATCCTGCGTCTGGCGGATAGACTTGTTTACGCCCTTTAAGGCATCGGACAGCTTGGTCGTGTCACCGCCGATTTCTACAGTGATTCCTTTTATACGGTCAGCCATCGCTGTCCTCCTTTCTGAAAAATGGCATCAAAAAACCGGAGCACTACGATGGAGTAGTGTTCCGGCAATCGAACCGAAATATTAATATAAACTGGAAGTTATCTCTTACAAACAGTATTCATCAATACAATCATAACTACACAATCAATTAACGTAATTGCAAGAAAAATGTATGCAAATACGGCTGGCATAATTTCTTCCCATATCGCCATTACAAGAACCAAAACAGTTATCACAGACATTCCTGCTCCTGTGACTCTACATAATTTCTTTTCATCATATTTGCTTTTTTCTGATTTACTTGCTGTATTATATCCTGCAATTAGACCTGCACCACGACCAGTAAGTAATACTATACTCATTAAAGCAAAAATAACAAATACCACCCACATTATCCAGTCTGGAGCGTTACTTATATCTTTAAGTGTCATAACCTTACCCTCCCCAAAATTCAAATTTATCACTCTAAAGCCGTCAACCGTTCATTAAGGAATTGCTCTACACAATCTGCAAAGTCTAACTCCATTCTTTCGGCAAGAACGGCCAACCACCAGACACATTCGCCAATCTTGGAAGGAAGCAGCTCTTTATCTTCACTTGGCCAGCGTCCCTGATTATCCATCGTAAATCTTCCGATCAATCCAGCATCAGTCAGAAAAGCTAACGCATCTTCTTCCACCGACCAGACAGAGCCGTGAATCTGCCTTTCCAAATCATGATAGCGGCTTCTTATTTCTGCTGACTGTGTACTCACATCTTTCAAATCCATATATCAACACCTCCATAAATTCCGATTCTTAATATATGAGTAGAGGCTTTCATAGTCTCTGCTCTTTCTTTATGATGAAGGTGATTGGTCTGACGTAATTTCCGATTGGGACACCACGCCCGAAGTTAAAT
>NZ_JBQKGW010000034.1:0-11241 GCF_052118625.1 Porcincola sp. LCP21S3_C12
ACTGATCTCTTTGCAAGCCGGGATGCAACCTCCCGGCAGGTATTTGATTAGTAACCATTATGGCCTCAGGCCAGAACGAGAGGGGTTGCATCTCGTTTTACAGTTGAGGATCCAATGAGAATGCAGACGTCATCACGGCCTTTCGTGATGAAGCTGACAAATATGTATACGGCATTGCGGATCTGGACACCTGTGCGCAGGAACTGACTGACTCCCATATGTCGGATACGCGGCTGCGGGCAGAAACTCTGCCTTTTTTGTGTGGATATTGAACTTCTGATTGTTGTTCTCTCCAAAATACAAAGCGTATCGTCCGTTTCTGTCATCATACTTCATGCCAAGAATATCCACATAAAAATGCAGGCAGGCGCGAACATCTCTTGTGGTAATAACAAGATGATCTAAACTCTTGATTTTCATAAGGTTAGCGTATCCTTTTATTCTGGCGGTTTTCTGCAAAACGGAAAGGAAGGACCTGCTCTACTGTCGCATCATTGTAGATACGGCCATTCCCAGTCTTCAGGTTTTCTATCTTAGCGCTCTTATTGAAATTCATTGAACCGCTGTGCGGCTAATGGAAGTTTCAACGTGTCGAGCATTTCAAGGATATCCTGGATGCTGTTATTCATGATCCGCCTCTTGATTACTCCCTACTTCAGGCTGTCAATCTGTGGCAGCAATTCATCCAGCTTGGCAACGATGCGCTTCTGCTCTGCGAGGGGAGGAAGAGGCATTATTATTCTATGTAATGCTTTTGATGAGAGGCCTTGGATGCCAATGCCTTTTCCAGATATCAATCCGGCATTCTTGTAAAAATAGAAAAGATAATAAAAGTACCAGACGCTTACATCATAATACGCACGTAATCGGTGAATATGATTCTGGATCCTTATTGGCTCATCATATGGCCAAATTGCGGCTCTTCCAAAGTCGCCGCCCTCACAAACAAGGAGATCATTCTTCTTTACAGTGCATTTAACAACTTCTTCATCTGTAAAAGGCATTTCTTTGAGACGATCAAGTTCAAATCTGTTCCAATACAGATTTGAAGTCGTGATGTATGTAAGCATTTTGCCGGGGCCACTAACACCGTTTAAGGCTTTCCCTGTATTATGCTGAAACACGTCTCCGATGTACACCCACTCCCAACTCTCCGGAATATCGAACGGTATCTCCTCTTCCGTGATCCTCGGCAATGGCTTCTCCTTCTTGATCTTCCCTTCCTTAATCAGCTTCTGCTTCTCTTTAGCAATTTTCTCCAGCAGAACACTGGCCGGTTCGTCATTCGGATCCTGAGGCACCAGTTTTCCCTGAATCGCCATCTGCAGAATGGATTTCTTCAGATCATCCGGGAAGCGTGCGTTGTAGGACTGCAGATGGTCGTAGGCAACAGCATATCGATCGATATATGGCATGATCTCTTCGATCTTCGCCACGATGCGCTTCTGCTCGGCGAGGGGAGGGAGGGGAGCTCTCAATCTATGCAACGCATTTGATGAGAGTCCCTGTATACCGATTCCTTTTCCTGATATCAATCCTGCATTCTTGTATAGGTAAAAGAGATAATAGAAATACCGAACGCTAATTTCAGAATACGCACGTAATCGGTGAATATGATTCTGGATCCTTATTGGCTCATCATATGGCCAAATTGCAGCTCTTCCAAAGTCTCCGCCTTCGCAAACAAGCAAATCATTCTTTTGTACAGTGCATTTGGCAACTTCTTCATCCGTAAATGGCATTTCTTTGAGTCGGTCAAGCTCAAATCTGTCCCAGTACAGGTTTGAAGTCGTGATGTATGTAAGCATATTTCCGGGCCCGCTTACTCCATTCAATGCTTTTCCTGTGTTATGCTGAAAAATCTCTCCAATGTACGTCCACTTCCAGCTCTCCGGTATCTCGAACGGCACTTCCTCTTCCGTGATCTCCGGCAGGGACCTCTGTTTTTTAATCTTCCCCTCTTTGATGAGCTTCTGCTTTTCCTTCTGGATCTGCTGGTACAGTCCTTCCCCGGTGCCTTCCTCCGGTCTCTGCTCCACGAGCTTTCCCTGCATGGCCATCTGGAGGATGCTGTTCTTCAACTGCTGTGGTGTCACTGTTCTCCTCCCTCGTCATGCGGCAGAAGCACTACGATCTCGTCTAGTACATGATCGATCTCCGCATTCAGACTGGCGCGTTTCTCCTGATACTGCCGGATCAGATCGAGTGGTGCAAGGATCTCCTCTTCCTCATGCGGATAGCCGCAGAGGTCAAGGTTGTAGCTGCCGTCTGCGATCTCCTGTGCCGTATACTTCTTCGCCTTCCATGTGTCGGTGTCCTGATCCTTGATCTCTGTCCGGTTGTTCCACCACTCCCGGACCGGATCAAAATGCTCTGATTTCATCGGCTTGGTCTTGCTGAAGTGCTTGTAGCCCTCCGGCATGTCGAGACGGTAGAACCAGGTCTCCCTTGTCGCGCCGGTGTGATCGAAGAACAGGATGTTGGTCGTGATGGACGTATACGGGGAGAACACGCTGCCCGGCATCCGGATGATGGTATGCAGATTAAACTCGGTCAGAAGCTTCTTCTTGATTGCCGCCTTTGTATTATCTGTGCCGAACAGGAACCCATCCGGCAGGATCACGGCTGCTCTTCCGTCCTGTTTCAGACGGTACATGATAACGGACATGAAAAGATCCGCTGTCTCGGAGCTTGCCAGCTCTAAAGGGAAATGATTCTTCACATCGTTCTTCTCAGATCCTCCATAGGGCGGATTCATCAGGATCACGTCAAACTGGTCCTTCTCCGTGTAGTCGAGGACATCATGCATCAGCGAGTTGCCGTGGTAGACCCTCGGCACATCCACGCCATGCAGCAGGAGGTTGGTGGCACAGAGCATATAGGGGAACTGTTTCTTCTCAACGCCATAGACAGACTCACCAAGCGCCTTGTTGTCGTCGGTATCCTTCACCTGCTTGGACAGTTCCTTCAGCCAGCTCACCATAAAGCCGCCCGTGCCTGCGGCGAAATCTGCCATATACTCGCCGATCTTCGGCTGGATCATCTCTGCCATGAAGTCCGTGACAGCACGGGGTGTGTAGAACTCGCCGGCGGATCCTGCACTCTGCAGTTCCTTCAGGATGGACTCGTAGATATCACCAAAAGCATGACTGTCTTCATAGCTGCCGAAATCGATGCTGTCGATGACGTTGATCACCTGCCGCAGCAGGACACCATCCTTCATGTACTGGTTGGCATCCTGGAAGGTTGCCTGTACGATTGCCTTGTTGATGGGCGTATCCTTATCAACTTGGATGCCGTGGATCAGGATATTGCCGTTCGTATCCTTTACATCCGTTCCCTTGAGTACCGGAAACAATCTGTTGTTCACGAAGTCGAGCAGCTGCTCTCCGGTCAGAGCATTTCCTTTTCCATCATCCACCGCCCAGTTCCGCCAGCGGCACTCCTCCGGGATGATCGAGACGTAGTTCTCCTGATCAAATTCCCAGTTCTCCTCCTGTGCATCATAGACCTTCAGAAACAGGATCCATGCGATCTGCTCGATCCGCTGGGCGTCGCCGTTGATACCGGCATCATTGCGCATGATGTCTCTCAGTCTCTTTACAAAACTTCCTAAATCACTCATCGATCATTCCCCATCAGGCCTGCATGTAGATTGCCGACTCCAGCTCATGCACCGCCTGCAGATATCCCGCTTTCCCACCAAAATACTTAGCAATCCGCGCAGGAGAGCCAAGCTTCCGGAAGGGATCCAATTTCAATATTTCCGGCTGCTCAATCTCGTATACACCTTCATTTGCATACTTATCGAGCAGCGCCTCTATCACTTCCTGTGCCACCCCGCTGTATTTGTGCAGGAAATCACTCTTTTTGACGTTCTCCGCACGTTCTTTTCTGGTCAGTGGCTTCTGATCATAGGCAACGTGGGTGATAAAATCGAAATCATCCACGTCCTCCATGTGCTGATCCTTCTTCATCTTCTCAAGATCGATGCCGTGCTTTTTCAGCTCGTCCGAGATTGCTTCCTTCTTCTCAGCCTGTGACCATCTGCGTACAAATGTGCCAAGATCTGCATAGTCACCACGGATGTTTCGCCTCGTGTAGTCGATAATATTCTCCTGCCGCAGGAGCTTGCCGCCGGAATCATAGACAGAGACTGTCTCTCTGACAACATCCACCGGGCAGCCGCTCTCATCCACATATGGCATCGGCGGTTTTGACACCGGCGGTTTCGGAGGATCGACTTCGACTGGCGGGCGGTCACCCCGCCCCGGCGTAAAGTTCTCATTGATCTCCACAGGTCCATCCCAGTCTGGATCCGCAAAGAGCCGTGCCACGCCCCGGAAGTCCATGATCGTGAAGAACAGTTTTCCCTGATCCTCGCGCACTCTGGTGCCGCGTCCGATCATCTGCTTGAACTGCGTCATGGAGTTGACGTTTTTGTCGATGACAATGAGCTTTGTCATCTTGCAGTCCGTGCCGGTCGAGAGCAGTTCCGAGGTCGTTGCGATCACCGGATACCTGCTCGATACGGAAATGAAGTAGTCCAGCTTGCTCTTGCCATAGTCGTCATTTCCCGTGATCCGGACCACGTAGTCCGGATTCTGCTTCACCATATCAACATTCAGGTTGACAAGCGCTTCGCGCATCCGTTCCGCTGCCGCTTCTGTCGCACAGAACACAATCGTCTTCTGCATACGGTCCGTAGCCTTCAAGTACTCGGTAATCCGAAAGGCAACCTCCTGAATCCGGTCTGCAAGGATGATGTTATAGTCGTAGTCTGTATTGTTGTAGATTCGGTCTTCAATCTCGTTGCCGTAGTAGTCCTTCTGACCCTTGTACGGTCTCCAGCCATCAGAGATGTTCAGCGTAATGCCATACACCTTAAAGGGAGCAAGGAAGCCATCGTCGATACCCGTCTTCAGGCTGTAGCTGTAAACCGGATCGCCAAAATAGGTGGTGTTCGAGATGTACTCCGTCTCCTTCGGTGTGGCGGTCATGCCAATCTGCGTGGCATCATGGAAGTAGTCAAGGATCCTCCGCCACCGGCTGTCCTCCTTGGCGGAACCGCGATGGCACTCGTCGACGATGATAAGGTCAAAGAACTCCGGATCAAAGAGCTCACTGTAGTGTTCCTGATCGTTGTCTCCGACCAGCTGCTGATAGAGAGCAAAATAGACCTGATAAGAAGTGATGGTGTCCTTCCTGTCCCTGGCAAAGTTGACCTTGTGGGTAACGCTCTCAAGCGGAGCAAAGTCCTGCTGGATCGACTGATCAACCAGATTGTTGCGATCCGCGAGATACAGGACTTTCTTTTTCACCCCGCTCTTCAACAGGCTGTAGACGATCTGGAAAGCCGTGTAGGTCTTGCCGGTACCCGTCGCCATCACAAGAAGAATCCGATTCTGACCGCGTGCAATGGCATCCAGTGTGCGGTTCACCGCATTGCGCTGATAATATCTCGGCGGGTAGGTCGACTGGCTTGAATAGTACGGCTGATCAAGAAGCTGACGTTCCTCGTCATTCAGACCATTGCCGTCGTTAACGCCCTGCTGGTAGCGTTTCAGCAGTTCATCCTTCGTGGGGAATGCATCCATAGACAACTGACGCTCGTTGCCCGTCAGAAAATCATGCTCCAGAAAGCCATCGCCGTTTGAACTGTACGCAAAAGGGACATCCAGCATCTGCGCATAAGTCATCGCCTGCTGCATGCCAAAACCGACCGTGTGTGTATTGTCCTTGGCTTCCACCACGGCAATCGGGTGATATTTGTTCAAATAAAGAAGATAGTCGACCTTCTTGGGATTTTCGCGATATGCCATATTGCCACGAAGGTTGATCCGACCATCCGTGATCTTCGTCTCCATGGTAATGTTGACACCATTCACCCACCCGCTTCTGTTGATGGCAGGCGTGATGTAATTGAACTTGATATCCTCCTCGGTCATCTGCTTTTTGTCAAGAATCATAGCAGCTGTCCCCCGCATATTAAAATCGATTGGATAAAATCAGTATACCATGAATAGGCTGTACCGGACTCTGAAAAAATGAACATGTGTAAACAAAATCCGCCTAAACAGAAAAAGCGATGCAGGCATTCATCCCGCACCGCCGTCTATTCCCTTCACAATCCTCCCGGTAACTTGCTTGTATTCTCTCACTCAAGCTTTATCGGCAACACTCCGCATGATGGTAAAGTAGCTCTACTGTTGCCTTCTGAGTGCCCGTGTCCACGGCTTGAAAACCTGGAAAGCAGTCCTGGATTTCGGGGTCAAAAGGTTGACAGGGACCCGGAGGGTGTGTGCTGCCTCATGGATTCAAGTTGATTTTCACCCATTTTCCATCATTTGTTAATGGTCCAGACGTTGTATTCCCCCCATCATTGTAAACATAATAATCATCGCCAACCTTGCAGAGATCCCCTCTATTAACATCAGTTCTCTGTTTATTAAAATCAGGCTGTTGCCAAATCTTACCAGTAGGCTTTTCCGTGGCATACCAGTCTAATACTTGATCCGGAGTTTGGTTCGTATACTGATCATTTTCTACTTGCACAGTACGAGTGCCAAAATAAATAGACCCTTTATAGCGATATACCATTCCTGGAACAATCTTATAAAAATGATTAGAGCCACTATAAAATCCGTCTTTGCTGACAACCGTCTCCCAATCATTTATCGAAAAATTAAAAGCATTAGGAAGGTTTGTAGTCGTGTTAATGTCATCTGGATTTGCTAAAGAACCAGATCCACCTCCAGTACCACCACCACTGTCACTTCCTCCTCCAGTGCTTCCGCCTCCAGTGCTTCCTCCACCAGCATTTCCACTACCCGAGCTTCCACCTTCATAGTGAAGAATTGCTTTCTCACCATCATACTCTACCCATGCAGTCCCACCGGCTTTCGGGTAATCTCCTACTACCTGACCATAAACCCCTTCCAGATTCTCCTTCAGCCCACTGCTTTGCCATTGATCCTTCTTCTGCTTAAGCTCAACAGCGCCAAACTGATCCTTACCGCTTACATTACCGCCCTCGGTAATAGCCTCCGACATGACCTCTGCATACTGTGACCGGATGTTTGCAGCATCCGTAGCTTCTCTGGCTTTTTCAAGCTGAGAGGTAAAGATCGGGATGGATATTGCAACGAGTACTCCAATAATGGCGACCACAATGAGGAGTTCCGCAAGCGTGAAGCCTTTATTCTTGTTTTTCTTCATATGTGATTACCTCATCATTCTAATCATTTATTTCGAATTTCCATTAATTGCATTCTGCATGTTCTGGCCACCGGATTTTGCGTTATTTGCGATGATATTATTAAGATTCTCCGTAGTAGGATTCCACATGAATCTCTCTTCGGACTTTGCTTTATTCGTGCTTGATACAAAGCCATGCTCACCATTGCCATAAACATAGAAGCAATACCAATACCATCCACCGCCATTAACGTTTCTGCATTTCACGCGTAAATCATCTGTGACGATTCCAGATTCTTTTACAAGTTTCAGAAACTCGGCTGTCGTAGTTGTCCCTGATGTCCCGCCATTTGTCACTTTACATTCACAAGGATAATTGCGATTCACATAAACATATGCGGCCTGATTATCATCCAGCTTGAGATCTCCATCCATCAAATCATACATCAGGGTTGATTCTATGTTCCGAGCATTTGAAAGGTCTACCGCCCTTCTGCTCTTCTCCAGCTGCTTGCTGAAGATCGGTATGGATATCGCCACGAGCACTCCAATAATAGCGACCACAATGAGGAGTTCCGCCAATGTGAAGCCTTTTCTATTCTTTTTCATATGGTTTCCTCCATTCACTCACTGCACACCTTAACGCGATATCCACAAGTGCCAGAACTGACGCGCTGGATAGATCATTTGATGTTGTGCTTATCCATCTTCTCTTTGAAAATCCTCGTGATGATACCGCAAAGCTCCTCGCGTTCCTTCTCCGGCAGCTCTCCCGGCTTCTTTGCGACAGCGTACAGATCAGGATACTGATTCGCGATCCGCTCAATGGTCTTCGTCGTCGCGTGCTTTCTCACAAAGAACGGGATCTTCTTGATCCACTCCTGCGGCACCAGGGCAAGGATTTTATCTGCTGCCTCCTTGTCGGTGATCTCCACGGCGGAGAGGCCTGCGTTGATCTGTTTCTGTTCTGTTGATGTGAAATCTTCTATGTTCATGGTGTTCTCCAATTTTAATAACGTGCTATGTCTGATTTCTTGTTTTCATTCACGGTTTGCATTTACGCTCTCATTCCAATTAAAACACAATCCTCGTTTATGCCTATATTAATCGTGTTTCCGTGATATTTCCATCCTTGTCATATGTGAAAACAACATACTTTAATTTGCCTGCTTTTCCAATATCTCCATGCGATCCCGGATCTGGTTGCAAAGTGCTGTAGAAGGGTAGATTTTCTCCTAAACCCGACCAGTTATTTCTTTTCTTACTTTCTATGTCCACACTATATACGGCAATACTCGATATAGTTGATGAGGTAGCAGACTCAAAATTGACAGACATTGTAATTTCACCATTGCTTCTAATCACAAGACCTTTACCACTTCTCATTGATAGATCTGGATTCAAATATTCTGCCTGAGCCTCGGCATATGCAGATCGCAAATTCGCCACCGAAGTAGCATCCCTTGCCTTCTCCAACTGCGTACTGAAAATCGGGATGGATATCGCCGCGAGCACTCCAATAATGGCGACCACAATTAATAATTCCGCGAGTGTAAAACCTTTTCTGTCCTTCATGATGATCACCTGCCTCTCTACCATAAACATATCAGCTCTGTGAAGATTCCATATTCCAAAATAAAGAGATAGTTCTTAAGAGTGAACCATGTATACCCTTACCTTCCCACTTACATTATTGACAACCAGAACCCATTTCTTATATACATGCTGCCCAAGGGTCCAATCCGGACGTGAACCGATAATTGTAGATGTCAACCAAGATGAAGGAGTTGAGTAAGCGACACCAACGGACTCATATCCGTCAAGTGATCCTTTCTCTGTCTTGCCTGTCAATGCATCATAAGTGTAATAAGTTTCGCTCCTTGGATCCGTCGCTGAAGGATGAGTGGTGATGTATTCCGCTTCTACCGCGGCATATGCAGCTCTGGCGTTTGCCTGATTTGCGGCGAGTCTTGCTTTCTGCACCAGCTTACTGAAGATCAGAATACTGATGGCAACGAGCACTCCAATAATGGCGACCACAATCAGTAATTCGGCAAGCGTAAAACCTTTATTCTTGCTTCTCATGATGATCACCTGCGTCTCTACCATAAGCACACGATGGCAAGAAAAGTACCATCGCCCTGCATTGCAACGTCCCAGTAGCGGTACGTGCGGTCGGTGAGAACGGTATAAGACATTTTCCCGGTACTTAATAGCTTACCGCCCATGTTCATCTTCCACATAGATATATCCGTTTCCCCTTTTCCTCCGCTTTGTGAGTAACCAATATTGGCAAAATCCTTATATGGAAAGCCCATCTTATTATTCGGACTTGCTGTTCCCCAACCCACATATGTACACTGTCCCGTCTTCGTATCATACCTGAAATACATATGCTGATCATGGTCAGCTGCTGTCGTTTCCTTGACATCATCCGGTGTTTCAAGGAAACACGTGATCGCCGCTGACATGGCAGAGCGAGCATTCGCCTGATTAACCGCAAACCGGGCTTTCTTGAGTTGGGAGGTAAAGATCGGAATGCTGATGGCAACGAGCACAGCAATGATGGAGACTACGATAAGGAGTTCAGCCAGTGTGAAGCCTTTATTCTGTTCTTTCTTCATAACAAGCATCACTCCTTTCCGTTTCACCTATGTCACTGCCACACCACGTAATTAACGCCATCAATATGGATCCGATGGCATAGATTTATAGTTATCATTTGCCTGAATCTGCTTGATAGATCCATCTTCCTTGAATGTGTAGATATATCGATAGAAATAATAATCGCCAAATTTATAATTATCGTTATTCTTCAGTGCCGTATTTACATTCCATGATGAAATATCATTAGGAACTATATTATATGCCGAATTATACGCAGATATCCGTAAATCTTTCTTAATCTGTTCCTCACTGGCACTAGGATCCTTTGATTTAGCAACCTTGCCAGTGTGAATGTCAATCACTTTTTTAGATGTAAAATCAGCTTACCGCGCACAGTTACTGCGGAGTCAGCCGCTACTATGGTTGGAAAGGGAACTGCTGCAACTGTTAGCGGTGCTGCCTACACTACTGACCCAGTATATACACAGTTTGGATACACTGGTGGGGATGTTGCTGGTCATTCGATTACTGCAACATATACTGTTCCTACCGCAGGAACAGAGTCGTCTGTTTCTGTTCATTTCAACTAATTACAGACTTGCATTGTACCCATCCTCCCGGCGAGGATGGGTATTTTAGCGCAAATAAAAAGCCCACCCTCGCTGGGAGGATGGGACTTTTCAAGCTGGTTCGAATTATGAAGCCAAAGCTACCGCAGTAATCTTGCCTGTACTATCGTAAGTGAATTCAACATTCTTAGTTCCAGATTCTCCAGTATCTGCCGGAGTAACTTGATCTGCTGCTGTAACCCAAGGAAGCTGAGCACCTACTCCGCTCCAATTGTTTGCTTTCTCGCTCTTAATAACGACGTTAGCAACTGTAATTTTACTCACCTTTCCATTCGTGTCATATGCAACAGTCACATCTGTATCGGCGTTAGCTGTCTTTCCGTCCGCTGTAAGATATGCACTCTGTGCCTGCGCATATGCGGCTCTAATATTCGCAATTGACACGCCATCTCTAGCCTTCTCCAGCTGTGATGTAAAGATCGGAATCGAGATGGCAACAAGGACGCCCCACAACCATCATGGCTTACTTTAGTCTGTCCTTCTATTATATTATTGCAATAGCAGTTTGACAACCACTGCGCAAAATAAAATCCTTCCCTCATCCACACAACCCTCGCGCATATATAGGAGCCTATCCGTTCTCTGATGCTTCGCTGAAGTGCTTTGCTTCCTCCATGGAAGAATCGATGCTTCGCTACAACCTCAGCGCAAAATTTCAATCTTTCTCATAGCTTACAACCTCAGCGCAAAAAGAAAACTCGTTCCCGAAAATAAAAAAACGCCCCTGCCATCTTCGGCAAGGGCTACTCTTCTCTCATATCTTTACGTTCTTCACGGTTCCATCCAGGAAGGTGATGGTGAAGCTCGT
>NZ_JBQKGW010000035.1:0-10001 GCF_052118625.1 Porcincola sp. LCP21S3_C12
CTAATTATATGCATCTCAGAACGGAATTGCATCTGAAATATTAAAAAAAGAAAGCTTTTTAAGTTGCAGTAGAATTTACTTCTGCACTGGAATTTACTTTTTCAATTCACGCAATTGAAGTTTTCAAGGATCACAGGAGGATCGCTTCCCACAAGCGTCTTTACGGACGTGCCGGGCAGTATTCCACCGTCCTCGAACATATGCCGCCGGATCACCAGAAATATCTGGAATGGAACGGCGACCGCTTCCGCAGATGGGCGGAAACAATCGGAATCAATACATACAAGGTCGTAGACGGCCTGCTTACCTCCGGAAGGGTGGAACAGCAGTCTTACAGGGCCTGCATGGAGCTTCTCAAGCTCGCGGAAAGAAAGAGTCCGCAGAAGCTGGAAGCTGCCTGTGCAAAGGCACTGCAGTACTCTGATTCACCCAGCTACAAGAGCATCAAGAACATCTTGGCGGTTGACAAAAATCTTTCAGAGCCGACAGATGAAGAACCGAAAGATGACTCTAATCAGTATGGCATCACACGTGGTGCCAGGCATTATGGAGGTAACAGATCATGACCAACCAGAGTACAATTGACAAACTGATGGAGATGCATATGACACCTATGGCAGATGCGTTCCGTATCCAGAAGGATGATCCGTCTATGAAGGAAGTTCCTTTTGAGGACCGTTTTGGAATGCTTGTTGATGCCGAATACACTGCCCGCAAGAATAACCGGCTGAAGAGGCTGATTCGGAATGCCGGATTCGAACAGCCGGATGCTTCCATCGCCGCGATCGACTACGGACACAACCGTAAGCTGAATCGGACGCTTATTGAGCGACTGGCAACCTGTGAGTACATCACAGAGTATCGAAACATTTTTATCACCGGCGCAACCGGCAGTGGGAAAACCTACATGGCCTGTGCTTTCGGGATGGAAGCCTGTAAGCACTATTACACTGTCAAGTATGTCAGGATGCCAGATCTGCTCATTGACCTCAAATCGGCGAAAGATGAGGGCAGATTTGCTGATGTACTGAAGAAGTACACTAATCCGACGCTGTTGATTCTGGATGAATGGCTTCTCCTAAAACTTTCCGAGGATGATGCCCCGAATCTTCTGGAACTTATCCATAAACGGAGAAAGCACTCATCCACCATCTTCTGCTCCCAGTTCAGAGAGGAGGGGTGGTACAACAAGCTCGGCGGCAAGAACAGTCCTCCGTCTGATGCCATCATGGATCGGATCTCATATGATTCTTATAAAATCGCGATCGAAAGCATCAATCCGGACAAAGACATCTCCATGCGGGAAGTTTACGGTCTGTATCCCAAGCTTGCTCAGTAACTGCAAAGGTGAGATCATTGCTGGCACAGCCCTTCGTGACTGTGCTGGCGGCTCCGTCGCACATGAGAGGTCCTATGCTTCCCATTCTGCCGGACTCTTGCTTCCCGGGTTACCGGACAGGCGCCTCCGGCGCACCGGAATATTCATGAACAAAAAGGTTCCATTCAGTACAGATGACAAGGTAGATAATCCGGTGTCACTTTATGCTGCAACGAAGAAGTCAGATGAACTTCTCGCTCATGCATACTCTAAACTCTATAACATTCCGTCAACGGGGCTTCGGTTTTTTACTGCCTATGGATCTGCAGGACGTACTGATATGTTCTATTACAGTGCGACTAACACTCTCCGAAACGACGGCACGATAAAAATCTTTAACTATGGAAATTGCAAGCGAGATTTCACTTATATTGAAGATATTGTCGAAGGTATCTATCGAGTAATGCAAGGTGCTCCGAAAAAGGAGAATGGTGAGGACGGACTTCCAATTCCACCTTATGCTGTGTATAACATCGGTGGTGGAACACCGGAGAATTTACTGGTTTTCATAACTGTACTTCAGGAGGAGCTGGTAAGGGCTGGTGTACTTCCTTCAGATTACGACTTTGATGCCCACAAGGAACTGGTTCCGATGCAGCCAGGAGATGTTCCAGTAACATATGCTGATAGTAGTGCCTTGGAACGAGATTATGGGTTCAAACCAGAGATTGGGATCAGAGAAGGATTGAGACATTTCGCTGAATGGTATAAAGAGTTCTATATGAAGTGAGGCGTTGAAGATTAGAGATGGCGAAGGGTAAAATTAAAGATTTCTTATTGGCAGTGAAGGATGAGGGTGTAAGCGCCTTATTGGAAAGCGACGAGTTCAAGCAGGGCGCGACGACTGTACTGGAGCATGTAGTTAACAATCAAGGAACAGCCATTATTGCTGGTTCTATAATCGGTGCGGCAGCTCCTCGGCTCAATAGTGTGATTCTTAGTTTCAAGGAGAATCGTTTTGAAAGAAATACAAATAAGGCATTAGAGCTGATTGGAAATCGTCTTGATGAGATCGATTCACGTGCCTTTACCGAAGACCAAATAAAGGCGATTGTTAGTAACGAAATTCCGTTATTTCTTGATAGTCTTTATGAAGAACGACAGTCAGAAAAAGTTAAGTATCATGTGTCGGCGTTCATTAATTCTATGGGACAGGATGTCGATGAAAGTGTTTTGATAAATGCTTATGATACTATCAATCAATTAACAGAAGTCGATATTGAAATCCTAGAATGCTATATTCCATTTTCGAGCTCTGATTTCACATCTGTTCTTCAGAAACATGGAATAGACAATAAAGAATACCGATTGATTCGCGAAAAATTAAATCGATTTGGTTTGCTGGACAGTAAAAATGACGACATTCGGGAACAAAACCTTCAGAGTGCAGTGGATTACATTAGTGCTGTCGCTAAGGAAAACAAAAAGAAGAATCCAGGAATGGTTAGAACACCAAAATTCAAAAAGACTCACACGACGGAATCATATAATCTCTCATTTGCAGGGCGAAGGTTGCTTACAATGACGGGGATTTATCCAATTCCAGATACGAAGCAGGATGAAGACAGTATACAAGGAACGGTAGAGAAGGGAAGTACAGAGCAATGAATATCGCAGTAGCAGGAACAGGATATGTAGGCCTTTCACTGGCCACGCTTCTTAGTCAAAAGAACACGGTCACAGCCGTTGATATTATTGAAGAGAAGACCAAGGATCTGAACGAATGGAAGAGCCCCATTCAGGATGAGTACATTGAAAAGTATTTTGCGGAAGCAAAGAACGGTAAAGGGAAACTTGACCTTCATGCGGTGTGGAATAATGGCGCAAAGGGAGATGAGAACCCATCCAACGCTGTTTATGCAAAGGCGGACTTTGTTATCATTGCAGCTCCGACAAATTACGATTCGCAGAAGAACTTCTTTGATACAAGCGCGGTTGAGAGCGTAATCGAACAAGTGATGTCTGTCAATCGGCGTCTATCGCCTGACCATGAAGAGCAACAGTGATAACTTCCGGCAGAGCAGCGTTCAAGGAGTCATGAAGAGAATTAAGGCAAAAGGTGCCACTGTGATCATTTATGAGCCAACGTTGAAAGATGGAGAAACGTTCTTCGGATCCCTTGTTGTGAATGATCTTCAAGCTTTTAAGAATGGATCAGATGTGATCATCGCCAATAGATATGACAAGGTATTGAATGATGTTCAGGGTAAGGTTTACACAAAGGATCTGTTTCATAATAATTGATGGTCGGTCATACGACAAAATATGAAGGCGTTGACAAAATCTCTTCAAAGGGGTTCTTCACCCATACTTTTTCTGTTATACTGAGTCCATGACAACATACCGTTGGCTTCTACTCGTCATGGGCGTGGTGGAGGAGTGATGTGATGACATTTGGAGCTTTAACCAGAAGAGAGAGGGGCTTCTGGACTGCGAAACTATGTCAATATATTTTCATGTGTTGATCATAGGAAGAAGGGAGGCGAGGATATGACAAACTTCATAAAGCTTTTTAGGAAAAATGAAGATGGTTCTATTCAAGGCTTTCCATACGATCTAAGTGAAAACTATTATGCTTTTATTCAAAGAATTATAGCTAAAGGCTATACTCAGTGTATTTTGACCACAGATATAATGCTAAAAGCGGCGGATCACTTTCTTCTCTATGAGAATGGCATTGTCACTAGTTTAGAGCTATACGAGGATGATGATGAACTGTCGGCACAGTTAGCTGATCTCATAAATAAAATGAGAACCAATAAGGCCTATTGGAGTATTCTTAAGGAGAAGTTGAATTTTCTTAGTGATGATGCGATTGATGTAGAAACAATTGAGATTTGTGGAAACAAAAAGGAAAGTTATAAAGTCGTTTTTCATGTGAATGGGATAGTCGAGATGTCCTGTAATGACGAAGAGAGTCTTGAAAAAGACATTTTACGAATTATAGGAGCATATATCAAATGACGGTTCGACGATTTATTGGTATATGCATAAAATCGATAGTACTACCATTGCTAGCGATATTTGCGGTACACCATTTTAATATTTTCATTGGTTTTAATCAAATATCTGATGATCAAGCTTTTGACATAGGATTGTCCTGTTATTTGGCAATTTTTGAAGCTTCGATTTCTGTTATTGAAAATATCATTGATAGTAAAAAGGCTAATATTGTAGTAACATTCTCTGAACGCAAGGATGATTATGATGATGAGAGCTGTCCAATAGTGGTCTGTGATCCTACAAAGAATGTTAGGTATTTATGGTGTCATATCACATTAGATGGAAATTATAGTAGGTTAAGAAATACTAGCTTAGAGATAGTTCTTCCTTCGTGGCTTTCTTCCCAATCCCAAGTTCCTTATTTCACTTACAGTAATGATCGGCTGGTATTTGACCTTAATAGATCTGTGCCATTAAGCGGGCATGGACATCATGCAATACAGCATTTAAAAATACCGTTTATTATAAATAGTGGTAGTACAACGTTCGAAATGACATTGATGCCGCATTTGAAGAACAAGAGCCCGATGATCAAATTGGAATCAAAAGGGTTTCGTGCAAAGATAAAGTGAGATAGTATGTCAGGATTAGAAACAACAACAAGATGGCTGGATAAAAAAATAACAAAATTAGATGAGGCTGATAAGATCATAAGATCAGAACATGAGGATGAAATGAATCCAAATGGAACAAGCTATCTTAATTGGGTAATAACCCCTTCATTTGAAAAAAGCCAGAGTACATCCCTGGTAGGAAATTTCACTTTTTATCAGGTTTATAAATTTTCATTTTATCAAGTCCCTCAAGGTTCCACGATCGATGATAGTTTAACCCCATATTCAGGATGGGTGTTAGCGTATGAATTGAACCAAAAAGTTCATTATATTATAAACAGAAATACCTATTCGAAGTTGATACTTCGAAAAATGTTAAAGTATACAGGTAGGAATGAGTTGATTCAAGAAACTACAAGGGCCTATGGGGATTTGTTTGTGTGGTTGATAAGTAAAGTTTACACACAAAATAATACGATAGAAAAAATTGATGATAATTTACCTGATATTATCGTTGACGAGATAAGAGGATTCAAGGGCAGAACAGAAGATTCTTTAAATACAGTTAGTGCAGAAGGGCCTTCTGTTATGAATATACTAAGTACTCTGTCGTTTCTTGTAGAAAGCCAGAATTTAAGGCAGGTAACATTTGACTTGCGTTACTCGGACATGACATCGATAGAAGTGATGCTTTCAACTTCGAATACCGTTGCCGTAGATTTGAATCAATATATGGCAATGCATACAAATATTAATAATGAGGCTCAGGCAATAGCAATAGTTTTTCTTACATTTTATCTAGAAATATTGCCTGTTATTGTCCAAAATTATATTAGTGAACTTGAGTCGGGAAATTGGGGAAAAAATGGCTGTGTTAACTTTTTGCAGCAGGTAGCCCATGCTCTGTCTGAAAAAGTAAAGTTGAGAATTGGAGATTTGAAAAGTAATCCGGATCAACTTATTTTTAATAAAACAATGGATAAGGAAGAGCATGAAGAGGAGCAAGCGGACAGTTGATCTGAGATTGTGAAGAAAGTCTGTAAAAGTTAATAAGCGGGGCCTTCTATGATACATTAATTCATAGGAGGCCTTGATTTATGGCAAGAAAAGAAAAGCAACCCGTTCACCATGTCGTAATGACTGATGGCAAGCGTGCTAGCAGTCAGCAGCTCCTGCAGGAGTATGACATTGAAACTGCAGAAGATATCCAGGACGCTCTAAAAGATCTTCTTGGCGGTACCATCAAGGAAATGATGGAAGCCGAGATGGACGATCATCTTGGATATGGCAAGTCCGAGCGTATAGAATGTTCTGAACAAAGCGATTACCGTAATGGCACTAAGCAAAAATCCCTGCCGGCAATATTATTTTGCTTTATTTTGCGGAAAGCGAAAACGGAACAGATTCCAGCCATTTCATTGAATTCGAAGCAGTGTAACCTCTCGCCGCGGGTGTTCACAGCTGTTCGTGGTTTTTGGGGGCTTTGTTGAGCAGACACTATATATGGTGTTTGTCTTGGCTTCCTGAAACTCGTAACCATGATGTTTGCAGAAACGCTTGTAGCGGTCTGTAAACGCTTTTATATCGTCTTTGCGGACACAGTCCACATGCCAGAAAAGAATACGCAAAATCAACCCATTTTTCGTTCCCATTGGCACGTACAGGGCTGTCAAATAACTTATTGGTGCCAGGGTATTTCGTGTCGAGCAAGGCAATCAGGTTCTTTTTTGCGGCAGTTTTCTGCTTCATTGTGATTTTCTGAACATTCCGCGGTCAAAAGACCGCTTTTACGGATGAGCGGTACCGCTCGTCCTCGACGAGGATACCGCCTTTCCGCATTATGATACCGCTGGCGCTTTTAGAGCGGGTGAGCCGCCAAAAATTCACGCATGTTGGTCTTACCGGCGTTGATTGTCGTCAAATTATGTAGGATACGATCTATGATGGCGTCAGCGCCCCCGCCGCCAAGGCGTGGATGCCATTTTGCGGTTTTGTACTGTGTACAGAAGATCGTTGGCCATTGGGAAATCATTCTTATAATGAATTTAAGCATCAATCCTGATGCAAGTTCATTATAAAGTATGCTTCTCTTATGGCTGGAAGGGTGCTTCTCGACTTTCCGGAACGATGCTGCTCGAAGCCCGGACAGGTGCTACCGGGGATCCCGTAATCTTCACGATGGCTTTAATCATTATAAGAGGGATCGTAGGTAATCAAAAACTATAGGGCAGTCCTCTCGCTCCGCATCGCGTCCGTTTTGCTCCGCAAAACCGTCCGTTGGAATCCGCCGACTGCAGGTATCCTGAGCTCGGAATATTCATCTGAGAAGCTCGTCATATACATAGTATGAATCTACGTAACCACAGGAAAGGGAGGGAAGCGGAATATAATCATGGAATCAATGTCAGAACTTTATATCGATGAAATAGTAAGTAGCCTCCTTGAGCATCGTGCGGCTATTCTCGTTGGTGCTGGGTTCAGTAGAAATGCTGATCCAGTAAATAACACCATTCAGTCCAAAATGCCAATGTGGAATGGGCTTATAGACAAATTCTGTGACAAACTCGGCATAGATGATAAGCATCGTAAGTACTTGAACACCCTCACAGTAGCACAGGAACTTGAAGAATCCTATGGCAGGCCATATCTTGAAAAGATGATAAAGGCTGTCATGGATAATGATGCATATGAGCCATCGGATATACATGTTAGTCTGATGACCCTTCATTGGTCAGATGTCTTCACTACGAATTACGATACATTGCTGGAAAGGGCAGCGAAAAAGGTCGCTGATTATAAATACCAATTTATCCTTGATCAGAAGGATTTGATATACAGTGCAGGTACACCTCGCCTTATCAAACTTCATGGTTCATTCCCTTCTAACAGTCCTTTTATCATAACAGAAGAGGATTTCAGAACATATCCGGCTGACCACGCTCCGTTCGTGAATACAGTGCAACAGTCATTGTTGGAAAATACATTCTGCCTTATAGGATTTTCGGGTGATGATCCGAACTTTCTCAAGTGGATCGGGTGGATACATGATAATATCGGAATTAAGAATTCCCCTGTGATTTACATGATCACACACAGACATTTCTCTCCTGCGAAGGAAAATGATTTAATCTCAAAGAAGATAAAAGTCATTGTTCTTGATGATATAAAGCGGTATCAGAACAAATCTATTACCATCGATGAAGATTACGTTATGGAGCTTTACCGTAACTTCCTGAAAGACCTCGTTAAGAGAACCAAAGAGATCGAAGAAGATGGGAAAAATTGGCCAGGAACAGATGCTAATTTTTTCTATTCAGAACAGTCGTCGTTACAAGAGATTAATAACAAGCTAGAAAAAATACACAGATCATACCCCGGATGGATTTTGTCGCCGTTTAGGAAACACAAGGCACTTTTTTCTGTAATTAGTAATTTTGAAATGGTTACTCTTGGTAGGAAATCCTTTAAAAACGGTAACGGTGGATTAATGCCTGGGGAGAGAGAACACTTTGAGAAGGCAGAAGAGGAAGATGCAAAGCTAACAAAAATAGAAAAAACTAAACTATATCTTAAAATCTCATACGAGTATTGCTGGCTTAATAATGTATCTGGTCATCCTTTATCTACACAATCGATAAAGAATATAGCTTTTCATCTGGAGGAATACGAAGCTTTATCTAAGGAAGAAAAAACAAGTGAATTAGAAAGACAATTCCGCTTTATCCTTCTTATGGAACTGAGATCCTTTAGGATTTACAAACATGAAGAAGAATGGGATAAGCTCTACGATAGCCTTTCAAAGCTGTCGTTATCCACCGATGAAAAGAATCAGCTTATATATGAAGATATCTACCATGATATTTACAATTTGAAATTCTCAGATGTTGAGAAGAAAACGAGCGACATTACTGCTGATAAGAATTACCCATTATGGTGCTTGAAGAAAGCTAGTTTATGGGCATCTATAGGTAGGTACACAGACGCGGCTACCTTGTTATTGTTAGCCATTAACGAAATAAGGTTTGTTACTTCAGACAATTCTAGGACTCGTGATATCAGAAGCAGATCGATAGAGAGCTGCCTTGTGACACTCTATAACTTTGTGATTCAGGCTCAAGGCTTTTCATCTCATCATTTAAGACTACCTTCTGATGAATTTTTGGAAACACCGAAAAGGGATCCGGAATTTGACTTCATATGGGATCGGGAGAATTCTCAGTATGCTACGTTTTTAAGTGATGAGTATGAATACAAGCCAGAAACGATTAAGAAGGCTGACTTTGATCTTGGCAGAGCATCAATATCGACATCATTAGGAAGGGATAATAACGATTACTTTACAGCATTGTCATTTATATCGTTTCGAGAAGAAACGGGCGTACCTTACAAACTCTCGAATGTGGTAAACAAGAACGGCATAATCGGAGCGGCTAAGAGATTAGCTCCCTATAGCGTAATTCTTCCGATTGTTCTGTCTATACTTTCTGAAGAAGATAAGGCAATCAAAGGAATCGTGAGTAGAAGTTATTTGGCAAGCCTGGGTGTTGAGGCTGTGGATGAACTAACTGATATTTGCTTGGAATGCCTGAATGCATCTTTGGGTGTTTGGGTTGAAGAAAAAAATAATGTGTTTAATAAAAACCTTCGCGTTTTTCCAATATATGTTCTTACAGAGGCGTTATCCAGATTCTGTACAAGATGTTCTGCTAGTAAATTCGATGAAATGCTGTCTATACTCCAGAAAGAGTATGAGAATTGGAATACAACGCTAATGCTTGACCTGAGGGAATTTGTAAGCAGGCTGATCGAAAGTTTCCCTTTGAAGAAATTATTCGATAATATTGACTTCTTTTGGAAACTACCTATTTCTCCAGATCAGTCCATTGCTTCGACGAATCTTCCAGAATGTTTTGCTCATATATATCAGAGAGCGAAGTATATTTGGACAGAAGATGGTGTTGTCCGGCAAATTAAATGATGTCCCATCCGGCAGATTATTTCGCGCCGATTTTGGATTTCTACAGATGTGTCAGTCACTTTAAAAGTAACTGTTTCTGCGAATTGTT
>NZ_JBQKGW010000036.1:0-8347 GCF_052118625.1 Porcincola sp. LCP21S3_C12
CTCAGCCCTCTGTAATACTTCGGAAACAGTGTTCCGGGAACACGAAGCAGCAAGAGCTATATTTCTCTCGCTGTACCCCTGGCTTTTCAGCCGGAGGATTTCTCTGTAGTTCGTCACTTCTGTGACCTCCTTTGAATGGAATCTCAACGCACTATTGCGTTTGTCATCATTGTAGGAGTCTCAAACAAAAGTGGCTCAGTTATCGCCGGAATGGTGGCTCAGTTAATAACGGAATGGTGGCTCAGTTGCACCGGACAGGGTGCTCAACGGGCTCCGGATTCTTCATTATATGCTCTTTTTTAGAAAAAATGTGAAAGTTGGTCTGGCGTGACTGTGGAAAGGCTTTTCTGTTTTTCACGAATTCCAAACATGGTACACTAAGTAACGAAATGGTGTTGATGAGAAATGGATATCATTGCTGCTGATTTCAAAGCAACTTGGAAGAAGACAAGATACGTATACCAAGATATAATCAGAATTAATCAGAAAATGAGGAATAGTTGAAATGGAGGCGCTATAATAACATGAAGATTGAAGGGAATCAGAAAGAACTGGATGCAATGGTAGAATTTCATAAGGGAAACCGTGCCGAGGGACTGAGACTGCAAGAAGAATTTGCAGCGGAATTTCGTAAGGAGTATAAAGACAAAGATCACTGTCCTTGCCTGAAAGCCTGTCGTTATCACGGAAACTGTAAGGAATGTGTAGCAATCCACAGAGCGCATCAGGAACATGTTCCTAATTGTATGCGACCATTGATTAATAAAAAATTGAAATTGATGTCAGAATTAACAGAGCATACCTTGGCAAATGAAATAGAAGCTCCACATGAGATTTTAAGAAAATAGGCAAGTCAAATTCTAGTTTGCTGATGCAGAGCAGAGGCGGCAACTCATTGATATGTTTTCACAAACCGATGAGGCACTGGACATGTTTCCGCAAACCAATGAGGTAAAAAAGAGAGCAGTTCAGACGTCTCAACGCACGTCGAGACAGTCGCTCTGCTAATTCGGCAGAACTAAAAAAGGGCCGGAACAGCCCGATTATAGCCCTTTATGCGGCACCCAGCTTTTCTGCAAAGAGAGGCCGGTGCCGCTTTTTCTGTCTGGGAAAATGAGAATATCGCTCCAGCGTGACTGTGGGAATGCTATTTAAGGTTTTGGTAAGATCATCATCACGAAGACATAAAAAGAGGGCGGTACGGCAGCGATACTGTATGAGACTATGAAAGTTTTTCTGTAAATAGATAAGAGCCAGGCCTTCTATGATAAACTCAAATCATAGGAGGCCTATTATTATGGCACGTACAGAGAAGAAACCGGTCCATCACGTTCAGATGACAGAAGGAAAGCGGGATATCATCCGTCAACTCCTTCAGGAGTATGATATCCAGTCCGCATCCGATATCCAGGATGCCCTGAAAGACCTTCTTGGAGGAACCATCAAAGAGATGATGGAAGCCGAGATGGATGAGCATCTTGGATACGAGAAGTCTCAGCGCTCCGATTCCGATGATGCCCGCAATGGGTACAAACAAAAGCAGGTGAACTCCAGTTATGGCCCTGTTACGATCGATGTTCCGCAGGACCGGAAGTCTACATTCGATCCTCAGATTGTCAAGAAGCGCCAGAAGGATATATCTGACATCGACCAGAAGATCATCTCCATGTATGCCAAGGGTATGACGACGCGTCAGATCTCGGATACCCTCATGGATATTTATGGTTTTGAGGCTTCAGAAGGCTTTATTTCTGACGTGACAGACAAGATTCTGCCGCAGATAGAGGACTGGCAGCACCGTCCTCTTGATGAGGTCTATCCGGTGCTTTACATCGATGCGATCCACTATTCTGTCCGTGACAATAACGTCATCCGCAAGCTTGCAGCTTATGTGATTCTCGGCATCAGCCTCGAAGGAAAAAAGGATGTACTGACGATTAACGTCGGCGAGAATGAAAGTGCCAAGTACTGGCTGTCTGTCCTAAACGAGCTTAAGAACCGTGGTGTAAAAGACATCATGATCATCTGCGCTGATGGCCTGACAGGCATTAAAGAGGCTATCGGAACGGCCTTCCCGAATACGGAATACCAGCGCTGCATCGTCCATCAGGTCCGCAATACCCTGAAGTACGTTGCTGATAAGGATAAAAAGGCCTTCGCCAAGGATCTGAAGACAATCTATCAGGCTCCTACAGAACAGAGGGGCGCTGAAGCTCGCGACGAAGTAGCTGAAAAATGGTCAGAAAAATACCCGAACGCCATGAAGTCCTGGATCAAGAACTGGGACGTGATTACTCCCATCTTTAAGTTTTCATCTGATGTCAGGACTGTGATCTACACGACCAACGCGATAGAAAGCCTGAATTCCACATACCGCAAACTGAACCGCCAGAGAAGCGTGTTCCCGAGTGACCAGGCTCTCCTGAAGGCCCTTTATCTGGCCACCTTCGAAGCCACGAAAAAGTGGACGATGCCGATTCGAAATTGGGGAAAGGTGTACGGTGAACTGAGTATCATGTACCCGGATCGGATGCCGGAGTAACTTGACTTTCCGCTGACGCGCTTCCGCTTGTCCTACCGCCCTCCATGGCAGGAACAAATCCACCTGCCATTCCGGTTGGTTTCCATCCGAGTGGCCAGTCTGGCGTTTTCCGCACCTGGGGTCAAAACGATCAGATGAAAAAGCGACAGGCGAAGCATATCGCTCCGCCTGTTCTTGACATACCTACTTGTATGAATTATAAGGGAATAAAGGATTCGGGGTTCTGATCCACCGGAACCCAGCTCTTCAATCCTCAACTCTTATCATAGAAGACCTATTTACAGAGATTTTTTCACACGCTCTACTGTATCGTCCTCGAGCGCTATTATTCTGATTCGAACTGCTTACGCAGCTCATCAATCTTGCTCTTGTAATAACGAATCATTCTGTCCGACAGGCCAAGGCTGTCCGCAATCTCAGCAGTTGTGAAACCATTTTCTCTTCCTTATAAACCTTTGCGCATTTCGGGTAATACTGTTCCAGATATGCAATGAATTCTTCCTCTTCAAGATTCTTCATGGCTTCTGCACAGGTTACATCCCCGATAGCTGCTTCCTTATTGGAGTTCTCCATCATTGCATCCAGAGAGACGGTCTCCGAAGTGATGTGGTCTTCACTTGCCATCGGGCAACCGTAGCAGCTACGGTCACGACAAACTCTAGTAGTTCCATCTTCTGCTGGAATGCGGCAGCGGCGCTTGCGCGTGTTTCTCTGAGCCTCTGGCTACTCCATCGCCATAAGAGGCTGGTACATGTTTTCAGGTACCGGAATCATATAGCAACGATGGCGCATGTCACCGATCAGGGGATTCCTGATAAGATCTGATTCCCAACCTCTTTCTTTTGCATTGATATCCTCAGCGTTCATCGGATAAAGCCGATATCCTGCTGATGCAGAGAGGACCTTCTTCCCTTCTGCGGTAATGCTGACTGTTACTGTTGCTTCTACATTTCCGTTTTTGTCGTAGAACGGTACTACTTTGACCTGTACGGTATTATCCATTTGATTGTCCTCGTTTCTTGCGAAACGGGGCAATCAGAAATGGGCGGGTAATAGTTTTTCTTCATCTCGGCCACCATGCGGGTTTCCCCGTTTCTTCACTGGCGGCCAGCTGTGCATGAAGCTGAACCAAATTTGTCTTGCTGCCTGCTCCAATCGGAGATGCACTCGTCTATCCGCGGTAGGGCGCACCGGGTGGAGCAGGGAATTACCTTGACTTTGGCACAATCGTTAGCTGGGCGATGAAGCCGAAGGACTTTCCATATTCAGTTGTCAGTCGTAGTTCTCGATATATGCATAAAGCTCTGAGAACACCTCTTCGTAGTCACACGGATTCAGGTCGTAGATGCTTCTTGCGCCATGCTCCCTGAGAATGAAACGAACAATTTCGCACCCGCAGATACCGGCAACCTCGCCTTCTGTGTTTTCCAGATTGATAATCCAGTCTTCGTTTGACATGCTCTTGTCATCTCTTGTTTTCAAAAAACTCCTTTTCTTCCCGTTGCCGAAGAGAACCGGAGACATGAAAAAGGCATGGCGGTACCATCGGAACGGTGTAAAAAGCCAGTTCTGCTGGTCCGTCATGCTCGTAGCCGGACTTACATATTCACTTGTGACTGTCACATCCGCTCGAGCCACTTCTGTGCATAGGGTGAACGGTTATAGCAGTGAGCCTTTTAACGCCTTGCTCAGGGCAAATCCGAACCTCTTAACATATGGAGCTTTGCGAGCTGTTTTGGAGCCCTTTTCCGATATGTTTCATAGGAGATTCTCAGTTATCGTTAATCATCAGCTCCAGATCCCCGAATACTTCCTCGTAATAGGAAGGGCTAAAATCGTCGAAGCAGGTCGCGTCGTAGCGCTGGAACACACCATCGACAGCTGCCGCTCCGTAGATGGAGCAGACCTGGTCAGCATCGTTCTCGATGTTGACGCGCCACATATCTATATCAGCATGAGTCACTGTCTCACCTCCATTTGTTTGCCTGTATTTGTCGATTTATGCCTGTTTAATGCTTATGAAATCTGATACTGTTGATTTGTTCATAAAGAATTCATATAATTATTTTCAGAAGTCTGTCTTTTGTTGTCTTCAGGACCAGTCCGATCAACTGACCTTATTGTCGAATGACAGTTAGGTCCTGAAAAAACGGGAGACACGCAGCAAATCAGGTCTTGCAGGTCCTAAGGAGATGAGCAGTATTAAGAACAACGAATTTCTCAAAAAGCTGTATGGCTTTTTTAGATAATCAGCGGAATCAAGGAACCTATATCATCGAGTTCTTCAATGCTGCTGAAAGCCATTATTTTGTGATGCCGCTTGCGTATAAGGACCGGACAAATGAAGCCCTTGAAGGTGAGAGGCATTATGCCAAGGACAGACCGCACATCCAGGAAATAAAGGAGTTATTCCCGAATCCGATTAACCTTGACGGGCTTGTTGCATTCATTGACAAGAACCTGCCTGCCAACAAGCTCGTAGCCTGCATGGCGGAGTTCGGAATTCCTTCTGGAGCGGAACAGGACAAGACCAAGTTCGCTCATGCTCTCGCCGCTCAGTTCAGTCTGTTCGTGACAACTCCTGATGACGACATTGATAACGCGGTCTGGGAGATGTATCAGATTCTTCTTGCAGGGCAGCCGATATCCGCTGATGACATCAGCGGCCTTCGATATGCGGGCGATGACGTTCTGGTTGAATTCGGCAACAGGCGTCATGAAGCGGACTGCTATGAGATCATTCACCACGAATGGAAATTACAGAATCGTGGAACACGTGAATGGCATGATCGGAAGCTGGTTCTGGTGAATCAGGCAGAAATACATCCTCGGCCTGTACAGACAGTTATTCCGATACCGGATACAGGGCTGGGCGAATTTACAAAAATAGCCACGGACATAGATACCCGTGGCTTTGAGGGAAACTTCGAATGTAAGTGGGAAATGCAGGATGCGGATGGTGAGAACTGCTTTCCGAACAAGCGGTGGGATTTCAATATAAGGATTTAGGTGACGTTCCATAAGTCGGACGAAGGAGACACACGTGGATAAGAATATAGAAAAATGGTCAACGATGAAGGAAGTGCAGGAATACCTCGGGGTAGGTCGTGAAAGCATCATGCAATGGATCAACAAGCGCAACATGCCGGCATACAAAGTCGGACGACTTTGGAAATTCAAACTGAGCGAGGTCGATGACTGGATTCGCTCCGGTGGTGCTGCCGAAGAAAGCAACGAGAAGGAAAACTGATTGGTAAAGTCCAGACTATTGGACAGCTGGTAATACATGATAAATGCTACTGCGAAGGTGCGGCGGCGCAAAGAAGAAAATCAATGGACAATCAGGAATACAACTCGATAGTCAGCTTTATATGGGGAATCGCAGACGACTGCCTGCGCGACGTCTATGTCCGCGGCAAATACCGCGACGTTATTCTACCGATGACGGTCATCCGCCGCCTTGATGCAATGCTGGAAGGGACGAAGGAAGCCGTCCTTGCCATGAAGAAACAGCTGGATGCTGCCAAAATCGACAATCAGTGGCCTGCGCTCTGCAACACTGCCGGTCAGGCGTTCTGCAATGCTTCGCCATTCCTTTTAAAAGACCTGACGAGCCGTTCGAAGAAGCAGTCACTTGAAGCGGACTTCAAAGCATACCTAGACGGCTTCTCTCCAAATGTTCAGGAGATCCTCGACAAGTTCAAGTTCCGCGACCAGATCAAAACAATGGTCGACGCGGACATTCTTGGCGCGATCATCGACAAGTTCACATCATCGGATATCAACCTCAGCCCGAATCCTGTTTATAAGGACGCGGAGAGAAAGATCGTGAAGTTGCCGGGGCTCGACAACCATGGCATGGGAACCATCTTTGAGGAACTTATCAGACGCTTCAACGAAGAGAACAATGAGGAAGCCGGTGAGCACTGGACACCACGTGATGTCGTAGAGCTTATGGCAGACCTTGCTTTTTACCCGGTTGAGGATAAGATTCTGGACGCATCGTACTCTTGCTATGATACGGCACGAGTGTCGGGATTAGATGTCATGCACAGCTTGAATCTTTTAATGATGGGTGTCGCGGTGTCAGTTGAAATAGGAAAAAGGAAGGTGAGCGCGGATGGATAAAGACCCTTTCAAGGAATATATCAAGGAATCTGAGCCGGATAAGCGGGATAAGGGCTATGCATGGCATACGGCCATTGGACTTCAGGCAGTAGATGGCCTGAAGACATCTGATTACCTGATGCATACGGCGGTTCGCAATATCGAGGGAGAGATTTCCTTCGAAGAAGCGAAAGCACTTCTGCAGAGCTATTACAGGGAGAATCCATCACGTGATGCAGATGACCGCACGGAAGAGGCTGACAAGGTTTCTGCCAGAATCGCAGAGATATTGTCCGAGAGGGCATTCAGTTTTACACCGAATGAGTATCTGTCAATTCACAGAAGATTGTTTACGGGCATCTATCCACATGCTGGTCGCATTTGTGATTATAACATCACGAAGAAGGAATGGGTGCTGGACGGAGCGACGGTGCTTTATGGCAGTGCGACTGAGTTGAGAGCGACATTGGAGTATGATTTTTCCGAGGAGCGGAAGTTCTCATATCGGGATCTTTCCATGGATGAGATCATCCGACATTTTGCGTTTTTCGTTTCGAGGCTCTGGCAGATTCATGTTTTCGGTGAAGGTAATACCAGGACCACGGCGGTTTTCTTCATCAAGTATCTGCGGACTCTCGGTTTTGACGAGACAAATGATATCTTCGCTGAGAATGCGTGGTACTTCCGCAATTCTCTTGTCCGCGCGAACTACAACGACTTCACAAGAGGCATCCATGAGACGACGGAATATCTGGAAATGTTCCTGAGGAATCTTTTGCTGGGTGAGCACAATCCGCTTCACAACCGGACCTTACATATCAGTGGAGCGTTCAAGGAAACGGAAAAACCGGACATTGAACAGAAAAAACCGGACATTCAAGAAGAAAAACCGGACATTGAGGATCTAAAGGCGGATATTAGCAATAGTTTTACAGCTAAAACGACAGCGCATATCCTCAGTCTTCGCAAAGAATTCCAAGGTCAGACGATCTTCGGACGGTCGGATATCATGCGCATGCTTGATATGAAAGCGTCAAGGGCTTCTGAGCTTTTGAAGGAAATGGCAGAGCAGGGTATCATTGAGCCAGTTTCCGGATTCGGCAAAGGGAAATACCGGTTCAGGCAGCAGTAGGGCAGCTGTAACTTGATCGCTGACCGACCAAGAAAAGCGACTAAGATACCGAACAAGTTAGCGGCAGCTGGGGTTGAGACCTTGATCATAAACCGATTGAGCAGAGGAGAGCAGGTCGAGACGATGGCCTCCCTCCTGCCCGCCGTATTATAGGTAGAAATAGCACCTGGACATATTCCCGCATACGGAGAGCACCTGTAAAAACGCTGTTTTCCAGCCTTGAACAGTTCCCGCATACGAACGGAAATGTGTCCAGGAACCAGACATTCAGGTGCTTGCCTCATGCCATGTGGAGTGCGTAGTTCTTCTGTCACGGGAAACGAAGTAAAAGTACACAAAAGGCTTGAAATCAAGGGATTCCGAAGATGAGGCAATAAAAAATACCTTTCCCGGAATTCCTTTTTTATCGGTTCTGACAATAGTTGTGAGCACTGATTTTTTGCGAAGTGTAACAAGGTGTTGTCCGGCAAATTAAATGATGTCCCATCCGGCAGATTATTTCGCGCCGATTTTGGATTTCTACAGATGTGTCAGTCACTTTAAAAGTAACTGTTTCTGCGAATTGT
>NZ_JBQKGW010000037.1:0-8073 GCF_052118625.1 Porcincola sp. LCP21S3_C12
GTTAATAAGCGGGGCCTTCTATGATACATTAATTCATAGGAGGCCTTGATTTATGGCAAGAAAAGAAAAGCAACCCGTTCACCATGTCGTAATGACTGATGGCAAGCGTGCCATCATTCAGCAGCTCCTGCAGGAGTATGACATTGAAACTGCAGAGGATATCCAGGACGCTCTAAAAGATCTTCTTGGCGGTACCATCAAGGAAATGATGGAAGCCGAGATGGACGATCATCTTGGATATGGCAAGTCCGAGTGTATAGAACGTTCTGACCAAAGCGATTACCGTAATGGCACTAAGCAAAAGCAAGTAAATACAAGCTATGGCTCTATGACTATTGACGTACCACAGGATCGGAACTCAACATTCGAGCCAAAAGTTGTAAAAAAGCGTCAAAAGGATATCTCTGACATTGATCAGAAGATCATCTCTATGTACGCAAAAGGGATGACAACCCGCCAGATCTCGGATACCCTCATGGATATCTATGGTTTTGAAGCTTCAGAAGGCTTTATTTCGGATGTAACTGATAAGCTCATGCCGCAGATCGAGGAGTGGCAGAACAGGCCTCTTGATGAGGTATATCCAGTTATTTACATTGATGCCATCCATTATTCTGTACGAGATAACGGCCTTATCCGCAAGCTTGCAGCTTATGTTACCCTTGGGATTAATTTAGAGGGCCGTAAAGAGGTCCTTACGATAGATGTAGGCCAGAACGAAAGTGCAAAATACTGGCTTTCCGTACTTAATTCGCTTAAGAACCGCGGAGTCAGAGATATTATGATCATTTGTGCAGATGGCCTTACAGGCATAAAGGAGGCAATCTCAACAGCATTTCCTCAGACCGAGTACCAGCGCTGCATCGTGCACCAGGTGCGTAACACGCTTAAGTATGTTGCGGACAAGGATCGCAAGCCGTTCGCAGCTGACTTGAAGAAAATCTACCATGCCCCGGACGCAGACAGCGCTGCAGAAATCCGGGACAAAGTAGAAGAAAAATGGTCTGAGAAATATCCCCGTGCAATGAAAACCTGGAGAACAAACTGGGATGCAATCACACCTATCTTCAAGTTTTCACCCGATGTACGTACTGTTATCTATACTACAAATGCGATAGAAAGTCTGAATTCCACCTACCGCAAGCTTAACCGGCAGCGGAGCGTTTTTCCAAGTGACCAGGCACTATTGAAAGCCCTGTATCTGGCAACCTTCGAAGCCACGAAAAAATGGACCATGCCGATCCGTAACTGGGGAAAGGTTTACGGAGAAATGGCCATCATGTACGAAGGGCGGTAACTGGTAGATAGCGAGTGTCTTGAAGCACCGGGTCAAATTTCTTAAGCTGTCTTCAGAAATCTGAGGATATCTTTTTGAAAGGAGTCCTGCGTTGAACGAAGAAAAGCATGCAATGAAACTTGCCCATTGGACAAGTATTATCCGGGAAGCAAATACCAGCGGCAAGACGGTTGAGCAATGGTGCAGAACAAATCAGATATCCATCCGCAGCTACTATTACTGGCATAAACAGGTGATGCACAGCACTTACAAGACGTTAGTCGAAAACGGTTTTCAACCTCCGCTGGAACTTCCAGAGGAGGATTCCGCAAAGATGATGGCCCCTGTTCCGGTCTTCGCAGAGCTGAGGCCACCCGCTGAACGCAAACAGGAAAGCACTGCAGCCGGGATCATTCTGGAATCGGGAAACTTTAAGATCCGCGTCGAGGATGGATTTTCCGAAGAATGCCTGGAGAAAGTGATACGGGTGATCAGCCATGCTCAATGACGCGACCGGCAACACTTTTAAGAAGGTGTACATAGCCTGCGGGCGCACCGATCTCAGGTATGGGGTCATGGGGCTGGCGACGCTCGTGAAGACAAAGTTTCATCTGGATCCTTATGACAAGGGGACGCTCTTTCTGTTCTGCGGCTGCCGCACGGATCGGATCAAAGGTCTTCTTTGGGAAGGGGATGGGTTCCTGCTTCTCTACAAACTCCTCAGTGACGGCAGGTTCAAGTGGCCAAGGAATACGGACGAGCTGAAAGCGCTGACCGAAGAACAATACCGGCTTCTCATGGATGGATTTACGATTGAAAAGGGCATCAATGAGAGCCATCCCAAGTACATAGCCTGACGAAAAAAGAGGTGATAAATATTGAAATTTATCACCTCTTTTGCTTGACATTTATGTAGTTATAAACTATAATAAATATATCACTACATAAGGAGGCAATGGGATGGCAATCATCAAGCAATACAACAAAAAAACAGGGACGACATACGTCTATGAATCGCATTCTTACTGGGACAAAGAGCGAAAACAGCACCGGTCCGACCGAAAACTGATCGGCAAGATTGACCCTGAAACCGGTGAGATTGTACCTACAAAAAAGAAGAAAACAGGTGCCCCGGCAGGTGATGAGTCCAAGGCCCAGGAGCTTGAGAAATTGAACCTGAAGCTTTCTGAGTACGAAGCCACGATCAACAGCCAGAAAGAACAGATCAGACAGCTGAAAGAGGAACTTTGCAGCCGGGACCAGATGATCCGAAAGATACGGACGATCGTTGCGGAATAAAGGGATGTGAAAGAGGACGAAGGAAGGAGGCCGTCTATGAGGACAAAGAAAACGATGGATTACCGTTTCCCTCATTATACGGAAGACGACCTGCGCGCTCTTGATCCCGAAGCACTTGTATGGGCGTACTGCCTCCTGCAGGACCGCTTTGAACACCTGCGGGATTATGATCTGCCGGACCTGGAAGAAAAGTACCGGATCAGCCTGGTCAAACGTTTCGGCCGCTCCACGGAGAAGAGTTCGTCTCTGACCGGACACAGCCAGGAGAAGAAACCGGATGGAAAAGCAACGGAACAGAAAAGCGGTGAATCAGAGCAAACGGACAAAGTCCAGAAAAATCACCCTGTCAGACACGCCGGATGTGCGGACAAAGTAAAGAAGAATCTCACTGTGGTCGATGAGCAGATCGAACTCACACCTGAAGAGCTTGTGAAGACCTTCGGCGAAGGCGTTTCGTACAAGGATGATCCAAACTTCGAGAAGACATACGATGTGGTATGCTCTCTCCCGGTAACTCACTACATCAGGCGTTATCACATCCATGTATACCGGGGCGGCGGGAAGATCGTGACAGCGGTCCGGCACATAGGAAAGATGAAAGCCGGGTCTCTGATGACTCCGGACATTCTGGCAGAGATCGTAAACGACCGCTGTGTCCTTCAGCTTCCCATGAACCGGATATCCCAGGACTTCGGCCGCAATGGCTTCCCGCTCACACGGCAGACCATGGCAAGATGGTGCATCGATATCGGCTTCCAGTACATAGGCCCCCTGGTCTGCCGGATGCTGGATCTGCTGAAAGCGCAGAGATATCTGCATGCGGACGAAACCTTTCTGACGGTCGCCCGTACTCCATCCGGAGAGCGGAAGGAATGCCGCCAATGGGTGTTCCGGACTTCATCTCTCCTGGATGCTCCGCAGATCATTGTGTTCTGGTTTGACGAGACCAGATCGACGGATGTACTCCGTGAGCTGTTCGGGGATGCCAAAAGCCTTGTCATCATCTGCGATGCATATGTTTCCTATAAGACCTTTGCAAAGGAGAAAGAAGGAGATACGATCATAGCGAACTGCTATACTCACGCGCGGCGGAATTTCACGGACATCATCAAGGCAATCCCGGGCTTCAAGACCCTCTCGGAAGAAGAACAAAACGAGATCCTGTCCTGCCGCATTGTCCGGATGATCGACCGCATCTTCAAACTGGAAAGAGAACTGAAAGATCTTGATGCTGAAAGCCGGCTGGCAGCGCGTCAGGAAAAAGCAATGCCGATCGTCAACGAACTTTTCGACTTTCTTCATTCTCTTCCGGATTCCGACTTTGACAAGAGCAGCAAGCTTTACGAAGCTGTGAATTACATGAAAAATCAGGAGGACGGTTTCCGGGTGTTCCTTCAGGACGGCAAAGTTCCGGTTCATAATTCCAGCTGCGAGCAGGCAATCATCCCCTTCTCCTTAGGGCGGAACAATTGGAAATGTATCGACTCCATAGATGGTGCAATAACGCTTGGCTACTATTATTCTCTGACGGAGACAGCCAAAGCGAACGGAGCAGTGCCACTCTATTACCTGAAATATCTCTTTGAGCGACTTCCAGCCCTCTTTGAAGCATCCGGAGGGAAACCGGCGCCTCAATCGTTCGACAGTCTCATGCCGTGGACAGAGGATTACCGCTCCTACGAACGGCAGACGATTGCTGAGCTGAATAAAAATCTGATGCAGTGGAAACCGGCCTCGTAACGGAAGCCTTGTTTCCGACCTCCTAAAACGCTGGAGAAATATGCACTTTTCGTGCATCCCACAAAAAGTGCAAAGTGCAAACCTTTGAACATGAAAGCGTCCCATCGCTGGGACGCTTTTTTCACCTTTGTCAATGCATCAACTATCTACCGGTTACGAAGGGCGTATGCCTGAATAACAAAAACTCCAGCTGCATGTAAAGGGTAAAATAAACACCAGCTTGTGCTGGTGCCCTTGACACGCGTCTGCCGTTTTGTTAATAGTTAATCAAGAGCCGACAGGCAGAAATCTGCTCGTCGGCTCAACCATTCACCATCATAGAAGGCTTTTTACAGAAAAACTTTCACACTGTCACCGCGTTATCTCCTCAGTATTGCGGAATCCGGAGACCATTATGTCCGCCATATCCACTACTGAAAAAAGTAATACAGAAATCCCTTTATTCCGGTAGTGTATTTATAATTATAAGCGACCAAGTCCCCATTTTTTCCGCTCTCATTTATATTGAATGATACCCTTGCGAAATCCAGTCTTTCAATCTCTATGCGAATGAATGGCAGAAATTCACCAAAGTCGCATCTGATATACAGCTTTTCATGAGCACTGAGGTGACCCCACTCACCTATCTTAACCATCGATTTGATCTTACTGAAGTTATCCTCAAGCTCGCAGCGGAAGAAGGTTATTCTCCTGACATCATTCTCAGCTTCGAGAATAAACTCGTCTCCTATTGCAGAAATCTCAAGATAATTCGTTTCTTCCTCTATATCTCTTCCGGTCTTTTGTCGTTCATAAACAGTAAATCTTTCATGAGTGTTATATTTTGAGAAGCTGATACGAATTAATCGTCCTACGAGATAAACAATAAAAGTTACAGCTGTAATAATAGATGAAATATTAGAGATAACTTGCAGCATAATGATTCATCCTATATCGTCTCCAATATACCTGAACCGAGGCTCAGTCATACCAGACAGGGTACTCAATAGATTCCAGATTCTTCATGACAACGTCCGCAATTCTTTTGTAATATTAATAAAACTTTCTTAACGGTGCCTGATACCAACGTGTAGTATCTCTGAAACGGGGCAGCCACATTCCGGACAAGCGTTTGCCTTATCAGAAACCGTGTGTCCACATTCCGTACACTTTATCATAGCCATAATAAGCTCCTCTTAATAACCACTTTTTTGTTTATCAAAATACCGATTTACACTTTTTACTTTATTATCCAATGTATCAACTAGAAGCTGTCCCCGTTCTGCGATCTGTTTAATCGATTCATGATTATATTGAATCTTTGCAAGAGCATGTACTAACTGATTTCTGTCGGTTTTCCACGAATCAATTTCCTCTATGAGTTCTAAAGTAATTCTCTTTCGTACATAATCATTAAGGAATGCCGGATTTCCCTTCATTTTACGCAGTTTCTCATTCAATTTGATCTCATAGCCCTTACTGTCAACATACTTTACTCCTGCGTGTTTTAATGCCGAAAGACAACGATCTTCTATTATGGCATATTCAATAAAGATAGCCTGATAATAGAAACCTGATTTCATTGCCTTATTCAAATTCATCTTCATTGCCTTATAGGCTTCGTATTTTTCAATGTCCTTATCCATAGTGCCTATTCCTTCTTTTGGGTTCATATAATTAATAACCCTCTTGTCTATAAGATCAAATGCATAACATCCAGTTTACAATGCATCTGGATTATTACTTATAGGAACGTAATAACTGTCATGAAAATATTCCGTGGTGTTGATTTATAATTAAAACTGACCCATGTTTAACGTTTAAAACTGACCCACCCCTGGAGATGGATAGTACCTAGCCAGTGCAACAGCATGGAACCGTTCTACTGTTATTCTACCGTGCCGCCATAACCTACTCCATTCATCTATTGCTAGGATAGTCGCTACAGCGTTACTTATTCAGGATGCGGAGGAGGTACGGGTAATGAGAAGTTGATGAGGTGGGAACATCACCTCTGTTTGAACTTATGCCACTCATGTCTTGCTACATACACGAATAATATCCCGATCAGATATCCCATCACATCGAACGGAATGTCTGTAATGTCGAATTCGCGTCCCGGGACAACGATCTTACTGAGCTGGTCACATATCGACACCACCGCGCAGAATACTATAGCCAAAAGATATGGACGTTTCTTTCCCCACACAAGGAAGAAGAAACTTGACGTAACTCCCATCACCAAGTACTCAACTGAATGGGCAAACTTTCGGACGAGAATGTAGAAAGCATACCAATCTGCCATGGTGTGATTCAATTTATTATTCACCTTCGCAATCACATTAACAAAATGCATAGCAAGCGCAGCAGACGCTGAACCCGGTTGCAGCGTAAAGGCAATGATGAGAAGGATGGCTAAAATTAAAAGTAGGATGGAAATGTACTTTTTAAACAATAAATCAAATTCACCTCAATCATTAATATCACATCAATTCGCGTTTTGCCATATTTAGCGCAACTTCAATTGTTTTATCCATATCGTAGTATTTATACTCACCCAATCGCCCGCCAAAGACCACTTTGCCCTCTTTATCCGCTAGTTCTTTGTACCTCTGGTATAACGCCCCATTCTTCTCATCATTAACCGGATAGTATGGCTCATCTCCTGGCTTCCACTCGGAAGAATACTCACGGGAGATCACTGTCTTCGGAAGATTGTTTCCGTCTGCATCTTTGCCAAATTCAAACCACTTATGCTCAATGATGCGAGTCCACGGCGTCTCCCTGTCCGTATAATTAACTGCTGCATTCCCCTGAAAGTTCGGTATATCAAGAAGTTCCGTCTCAAAGCGGACACTTCGATACTCCAGCGTTCCAAGTCTATAATCATAATATGCATCGATCGGTCCCGTGAAGATAACTTTCTCTGCTAACTGATTCCAGTTTTCTCTGTCCTTCAGGTAGTCCTCATTCAGTCGGACCTCAATCCCATCCAGCATTTTTTCAACCATCTTCGTATAACCGCCGACTGGGATACCTTGATACAACGCATTAAAATAATTGTTATCAAAGGTCAGGCGAACTGGAAGACGTTTGATGATAAAAGAAGGCAGCTCTGTGCATGGTCTTCCCCACTGTTTTTCCGTATAGCCCTTGATCAGCTTCTCGTAGATATCTGTCCCGATCAGCGAGATTGCCTGTTCCTCCAGGTTCTGTGGCTCAAACGGTGCATCTGCAGGCAGCCCCCTTTCTTGTAGCTTCTTCGCAATATAATCTTTCTTCTGCTCCTCGATCTTGGCAGCTGCTTCTTGTGGCGTAACTACTCCCCACATCTTGTTGAAGGTGTACATATTGAATGGAAGTGAGTAAAGTTCCCCTTTATAGTTTGCTACCGGAGAGTTGGTAAAGCGGTTGAAAACCGCAAAACGGTTCACATATTCCCATACTTTCTTATTATTGGTGTGAAAAATATGCGCTCCATAGCGGTGGACATGAATACCTTCCACATCCTCCGTATATACATTACCAGCAATATTTGGTCTTTTATCAATCACAAGAACTGATTTGCCAGCAGCCTTCGCCTCATGAGCAAACGTTGCCCCAAACAAACCGGAGCCAACTACCAAATAATCATATTTCATTACTATCCCCCTTCGGCATGCCATATATGCATATTGCACTGCCTAACGGCCGGATTTGCGGAGCAAATCGGCCTGGTTGCGCCAGCTGTCGGCCGCGATGCGGAGCATAGCGGTCGACTCGGGTTCCTTCCGGCTGAA
>NZ_JBQKGW010000038.1:0-7904 GCF_052118625.1 Porcincola sp. LCP21S3_C12
CAAATCTGGCATCTGGTGTACAAAACTGGCGTTTCGTTTACAAATATGCAGTTTTCAATTTACAAACAAGCATCTCGCCTTACAAACTGGCGTCTCGGATTACAACTCAGCTTGTTGATGTTAAAAAACTGAAATACTAATAAAAGTAGAGCAAGTATTAAACTAATACTATACTTACTATATAGCATTTACAGAAATTGAAAAGTACGATTTTTTTGGCGACCAGGTCACCTGAAAATTACCGCCTGGGGAAAAATCGGCCTCTTATATTTGAAAAAGTCCGGTCGGTGTAATTTTTAAGGCGGGGAAACGCAGGTAGAAGTATAATGGTTGCAGGATCGATCTTTCCTGCAGCCATTTTCGGATGAGCTGATCCGGAAGGATGACAGAACAAGAAAAGGCGTAAGTTTCAATAAAAGAAGGAGGCGCGCAGTGGGAAAACATTTATCAGAGAGCATCCGTGTTCCAATTGAGGCAGACAATCCTGCCATCCGCCGCATAGAAAATCTATGTATTAAGTGTGGTCAGTGCAGAGACATCTGCCGGGATTATATCAGCGTGCTCGGCTATTATGACCTGTCAAAGACCAACGACACTGCCGTCTGTATCCATTGCGGCCAGTGTGCGAATGTCTGTCCGGTCAGCTCGATAACAGAGAAACCGGAGATGGACGCCGTAATAGCCGCAGCAAAGGATCCGGATAAGGTTCTTATCGTCAGTACATCACCATCCGTCAGGGTTTCCCTGGGCGAAGCTTTCGGAATGCAAAGAGGAAGCTTTGTCGAAGGAAAGATGATAGCACTCCTCCGGAAACTGGGCGCAGATTATGTGCTCGACACAAATTTCGCGGCAGATATGACGATTGTGGAGGAAGCCAGCGAACTTGTGGAGAGGCTTACAACGCACGATAAGCCACTTCCCCAGTTCACATCCTGCTGTCCGGCCTGGGTGAAGTTTGCCGAGATCTATTACCCCGAGCTTTTGCCGAATATTTCGTCCGCAAAGAGCCCTATAGGGATGCAGGGTCCTACGATCAAGACCTATTTTGCAAAGAAAATGGGGATAGATCCAAAGAAAATCGTAAATGTGGCGCTGACGCCCTGTACCGCTAAGAAATTCGAGATCCGCCGCAGAGAAATGAATGCTTCCGCCAGGTATCTGGATCTTCCCGGTCTCAGAGATATGGATCATGTCATCACAACGCGTGAGCTCGCAGACTGGGCGAAAAAGGCTGGCATTGATTTTTCATCGCTGGAGGATTCAAAATTCGACAAGCTGATGGGAGAGGCCTCCGGCGCAGGCGTAATCTTCGGCAACACAGGCGGCGTCATGGAGGCTGCCGTCCGCACTGCCTACGAATTTGTCACACATGAACCTGCTCCAAAGGAACTGTACACACTCGAGCCCGTCCGCGGCATGCAGGAAATCCGTGAAGCGGTCGTAGAAATCGGAACACTGTGCCTTCAGCTGGCCGTGATCTATGGCACATCGAATGTCCGCAGATTCCTTTCCATGGCGAAGGAATCCGGAAAACATTATGATTTTATTGAGGTCATGACCTGTCCGGGAGGATGCATTGGCGGAGGAGGACAGCCGAAAGCCGATGTGGAAGAGCGCAGAACTATGGTGGATTCCCGTATTGAAGGTCTTTACAAGCGGGATGCGCAGATGAAGCTGCGAAAGAGTCATGAGAATCCAGAGCTGAAGCAGCTGTACGAAGAGTTTTACAGAAAGCCTCTCTCGCCGATCGCTGAAGAAATGCTCCATACATCCTACACGGACAGGAGTGGGCTGCTCGGTGAAGATGCCGGAAAATATAAGACATTACGGACATTTGCCGTAGATGGAGCAGAAGCGAAAAACGGTGCAGTAGCTTTTTTCGGAGAAGAAATAGGCAAAAATGCAAGGTCAGAAGGCACCGGCGATTATGAGGAAGTGACAACGCCCGGATCTGCAACACGAAAATGGAAATGTCGTGTCTGCGGTTATATCTATGAAGGAGACAATCCGCCGGCTGAGTGTCCGATCTGTCACAAGGACAGCTCCTACTTCGATGAGATCGAATGACACCGTGACCGGCGCGCAGTCACCAGCGCGCCGGTCACAATGTGGTGAATCAACAATGAGGATGACAAAAGAAATGGTACAGGCAGATTTGGATGCCCTGCCTGAATCTTACAGAACAAAAGATGTGGATGCTCTGATCAGGCGATATGTAAAGAATAACGCCGATGTATCTGCCCTGCGTGGGTATGTGCTGACCGAGCAGCAGTTTCATCGCATCTATTTCTATGTGACACTGGATCAGATCGGAAGCGTGAATGATCTGATGTCATTTATCGATCACAACCTGTTGTTTGATGACTGGTGGCATACTGACGAACTGATTAAATATGTTGCGGACCTGGATTTTAAAACAGCCCTATCCTATGTGGGAAAATATGTGCTTTCAGACCATCCGTTTATCCGCAGATGGGGATATGTCATGTTGATCAGCAAACTGGGCAGAAATCCGCTCCGGCAGAAAGAAAAGCCACTGGATGTGGTACATCTTTCCGCAGATCCATGATCTGGGCTTCAGCAGCATATCGCAGTTTTATGCCATTCAAAACCTGCGGGAGGCACTTGAATATCTTAATGACAGCATCCTGGGCACTCATTTGGAAGAGATCAGCACAGCCCTCCTTGCATTGAAAACGGATGATCCCCATGAAGTCTTTGGCAGTCCGGATGATATGAAGCTTTGCTCCTGCATGACACTGTTCGAAAAAGCGGATCCGGGAAAAGAAATATTTTCAAAAGTACTGGATAAGTTCTATCATGGGAGGCGAGATACAAGGACCTTGGAGATTCTTCTAAGCGAGGCCCGGGAAGCACTCAGCGACAGGAAGATCTACGACACGCCAATTGGTCCTGTGTGCATGTCAAAAACAGCAATAACAAAATATTCCCCCTTACAGCAGCATCCCCGGCATTACTGTCGGGGATGTTCTTTTAATGAGCGATAAGCCCTCAGGTATATTTCATGCCAGCAATGCGCATCTGAGAGCAACGGACAATCAAGTGGGGCGTTTTCTACACTGCTCAAATTTACTTTATATCAGTATATTAACTCTTGCGGTCAAATATAGGACACCGTCTCTGCCAAAGACTTTCTTGATGAATGATTCGGAAGAGGCTTAACTCCCTCCGCTGCATGACCGAGATCCATAATCATCAGAATTTCTTCATCCTCCGGCAGGTGCAAAGCGGCGGCAAGCGCATCCGGATCAAAGAAATTCACCCAACAACTGTCCACACCCTGATTGGCAGCCGCCAGCAGCATGTGTGTCGCCACAATAGTCGCGTCCTCGATACCGGAATCCCTCTTTCCGCCCGGATAAGTAAAGACATTGTTCTTATGGAATGCAACAACCAGGCACACGGGTGCGCCATAGCGGCAGGGTGTTGCTTCATCAATCTTCGCAATTCCTTTCTTCGACTGAACAACATAAATATGCTGCTCCTGCAGATTCTTGGCGGTCGGCGCCATTCGCCCTGCCTCTAAGATTGCCTGAAGTGCTTCTTCATCCACCTTTGTATCGCTGTATTTTTTGCAGGAATAGCGATTCTGAATCAGTTCTGAAAATTCCATATCCTGGCCTCCTGAAAAATAGTCGCAACGTTCATCAACCTAAGTCTGCAGTAATGATGAGTATTGCTTAACTGGAATATCTGGCTTTATTATAGCATTCATAAACCTTCAAGTTGGTATTACATATTTAAGTACATAAAAATGATAAATATTGCATTTTTATGTACTTATTTTCGTATAACAAATCAATGTTACGTACATAAAAATGTAATTTCGTGATATACTCTTTACAGAATATTTTCATCGCTAAATGGGGGATTGATTGGAATCCTATTTCTCCTTTACAAAGCTTTCTTATTTTCCGGAGGTATGTTCATGAAGCGGAATCTGATGAAGAGTTTAAAGGAATGGAAAAATTCTCCTTATAGAAAGCCGCTGATTCTAAGCGGAGCGCGACAGGTGGGAAAAACCTGGCTGATGAAGGAGTTTGGCAGGACAGAATATACGAATACCGTATATGTCAACTTTGATCAGGACATCAATGCTGCAGGGCTCTTTGAGGGCAGTATTAATCCAGATCGCATCATTCTTGGACTTCGGGCACTCAGCGGCATGGAGATTGATCCGGATAATACACTGATCATTTTTGATGAAGTGCAGGAAGCGCCACGCGCATTAACTTCTCTTAAATATTTTTGTGAAGAAGCGCCGCAGTACTCCATCATTGCAGCCGGCTCCCTCCTGGGCGTTGCACTGCACGCAGGGACATCCTTTCCCGTTGGAAAGGTCGACAGAATGCATCTTTATCCACTGAATTTTCAGGAATTCCTGTATGCCATGGGGGAGGATGCGGCGGCTGAAATCCTGCAGACTAAGGATCAGAGGATGATCACTGTATTGCGGGAAAAGCTCTCAGATCTTCTTCGGCAGTATTACTATGTTGGCGGGATGCCTGAGGCTGTAAATTACTACAAAGACAACAAAGAATTTACCGGCGTACGGCAGATTCAAAAAAATCTTCTTGCATACTATCAGCAGGATTTCTCAAAACACGCTGAACCAAGGCTGACCGAACGTCTGAATCTCGTGTGGTCCAGTATACCTGCACAGCTTGCAAAAGAGAATCGAAAATTCATTTATGGTCAGGTCAGACAGGGTGCACGTGCCAAAGATTTTGAACTGGCGATACAATGGCTCTCTGACTGCGGACTGATTCATGTTATACACAGAGTGACCAAACCGGGGTATCCTCTGAAGGCATACGAAGATCTGAATGCCTTCAAGATCTATCTTTTGGATGTAGGTCTTCTGGGCGCAATGGTTGATCTTTCTTCCAATACGATCGTGGAAGGAAATCGTATTTTTACAGAATTCAAAGGTGCTCTGGCAGAACAGTATGTACTTCAAGAGTTGATTGCAGAAGATCATTTGAATCCTATGTATTATTCTGCGGAGAATTCAAGAATGGAAATTGACTTTATCGTGCAAAAAGGCGATGAAGTAATCCCCATCGAAGTAAAGGCAGAAGAAAATTTGCGTGCAAAAAGCCTCCGCTCATATTGTGAAAAATATAAGCCTAAGACGGCCGTCCGCTTTTCCATGTCAGATTACCGGGAACAGGACTGGATGGTCAATGTGCCTCTGTATGAGATTAACTGGCTGATCGAACAAAGCAAAGATAGTGAGATGAAATGGCATTTATAAAAGAATATGCGGTATATAAATTTCCCTTCGGTTGGCTTCAGGTCGAATATGTTGGCGGGACTGTCATATCTCTGGACAAACTGGATGAGGAGAGGTCCGGAGGCCACAAGACAGCGCTTACGGATCGCGTTTTCTCTCAGTTCACGGAATATCTATAATGGTCTCCGCAAGCAAACCATTGCGAAAGAGTAAAAACAGCTCCCCGGACAATTCCTAAAACCGAATGAGAATACATTCATTCGCTCTGAGATGTCCAGAGAGCTGTTTCCTTCATATTTGTAGTTCTGAACGATTTGAACCGAAGATCAGAAACGGATAACTTCCGGCTCTGCTGTAAAGCTGCAGATCTCCGCTTTCGCATTCTTCAGGTAGAAGACAGCCGTATTACCGTCACCTGCGGCATACATAGACTTCAGGCTGGGATTGGCATCCAGCATGGACTGCTGTGCCTCTATCCGCTCGTCGTGTACTGCCTCTGCGTTCAGGCGGAGCCACTTGCCGTCGGCCATCCCACTGATCGCAATCTGCGGATGCGCCAGCATCTGCTTTGCCACCTTCTTCTTCAGACCTGTCTGGATGTACAGTTTTCCTTCAAAAATATTCTGTGCGCCGAACGGGCGAACCTGCGGATTACCTTCCTCATCGACCGTTGCAAGATACCAAACGCCGGCCTTTTTTAAAAACTCAAGCACTTTCTCCATTTCTGTCTCCTTTATGCATTAGCATTTGTCTCAAATAAATAACCTGTCATTGCCATAGATCCCAGATTGCAGATATTGTTGAAGACCTTTACCTGATCTCCCTCCGTCGCGCCAAGGCAGTAGAGGAGGGGAAGAAAATGATCTGGTGTCGGCACAGCATAGGACGCATCCTGCAGCTGATCATAATGAATCACAATGTCCTTTTTCGCTGATAGAACTGCATCTGTGATTTCCTTATTAAAGCGCAGCGTCATCGGCGTGCCGCCGTCATTGTCCCATTCCACACGCATCAGGTTATGCACGACATTTCCGCTGCCGAAGATCAGGTATCCCTTATCCTTCAGCGCTGTGAGCTTTTTGCCGATCGCATAGCTCTGTGCAGCGGAGAGCCTTCCGTTTACGGAGAGCTGAACCACAGGGATATCGGCCTTTGGAAACATATGTACCAGAACCGTCCATGTGCCGTGATCGATTCCCCAACTGTCATTGACGGATACCTGGTCTCCCAACAGGTTCTGCACCTTGGCCGTGAGCTCTTCGTCCCCATGAACAGGGTACTTCACTGCATACAATTCTGCGGGGAAACCATACATATCATAGACCTGCCTGGGAATTGGCGCACTCTGCACATATGTGACGTCTGTGTACCAGTGTGCAGAAATCGACAGTATTGCCTTAGGTTTTCCGTAATGCTCTGTGATGTAACGGCCAACAGAAGCCATCCCTTCTGTAATTTCATTATTCTCAATGGCAATCATAGGACTGCCGTGCCCGGAGAAAACTACCGGCATTCTTGTACTCATGATGTTTCCCTTCCTATCATCTATTGTTTTTGAAAAAAGGTCAGATGCGCTTTAAATCATTGACATAGTCAATTAATTGAAGTAACTTAAGAATATCATATAGAGTGCAATCGTCAATCAGGATTTTTTACAGGACTAAGTCATTTTCAAGTGACTGGATACTGAAAATACAAGCAAGTTAATGAATAACCGCGTAAAGGCCGTGCAGAGTGTTCTCCCAAGTATGCCTTAATCTATCATTATTCCGACAGTGAAGGAGATATGCAGAAATGGAAATAGAACAAATAGAAGAGACGACAAAGAAGCAGGGAAAGGAATTGTTCGGCATCTGTCCTTATGTCACAACGCAGACAGTGCTGCAGGGGAAATGGGCAATTCTCATCCTTTATCAGTTGGAAAACGGCCCTGTGCGCTTCAATGAACTGCTCCGTAGAATTGATATCGCCCAGGGAACACTTTCCAACCAGCTCAAATACCTGGAAAAAGAGGGAATGATCCGCCGCAATGTGTACACGGAAGGCGTACTGCGCGTGGAATATGAGCTGACACCGATCGGAGAGAAATTCAGAACAGTATTGCAGTCGATCGAAAAATGGGGGAATGAATATATCACTTATCTGAAAGCAAAGCATCTTTGACCTTCCTGTAATACTCCCTCTTTCCATGAATCATATGTTCGTCATCACTGCATCACTGAACTGATGAACTCAGTTGACTGTCTTCTCCATCTTGGAGGCATCAGGCGAATGATCTGCGCCGAAGAACTGCTCAGAGAGCTTTTTCAGTGTTCCATCCTCCTGGAGCTTGACCAGAACCTGATCGATCTCATCCCGAAGCGCTGCTCCCTGATCTGTCATAGGGAACAGAAAATATGCACTGAGGTCAGCTGTAAAAATCTGCTCAGATACATCCTCCGGAAGGGGAGTTCCCTGGAGTTTAAATCCAAAATCCTTCTTGTAAGTATCAAAAAATGGCTTGTCATCGATTCTGAAATCACTCGTCCCATCCACGTCTGAGTTTAAATTCTGTTTGTACTAAAAACTCCGCGAAGTGAGGAGTCAGTTAAGTTTCCGACTCCTCTTTGACCACTTGTTTATTTTTTCGTGGTCTTCCGCGTTTACC
>NZ_JBQKGW010000039.1:0-4736 GCF_052118625.1 Porcincola sp. LCP21S3_C12
ACAATTCGCAGAAACAGTTACTTTTAAAGTGACTGACACATCTGTAGAAATCCAAAATCGGCGCGAAATAATCTGCCGGATGGGACATCATTTAATTTGCCGGACAACAATGGGCAAGCGTAAACACATCTAAAACAGCACTCCCGTCCGCCCCCGTGCAATTTCGAATGAGGGCTTCTTTTCCATTTTTCAACATGACCTTTTGTTCATACTTCATGTCATCCTCCTCATCAGGTTCAGGCCAAGAGCTGAATGGCATTCTCAATCCGGCTGAATATGACATTCTCGAAATCCTTCGAGTTGTCCCCTTTCATTCGTGGTCAGGGTACTTCTCACCAAGTGCTTACCCTCTTATAACTCTTTTTGTAAACGGATGTGAACCCTTCATTCATTTCTCTAATTGCAGATTGTAAAGATAACATCAGTATTCCTGCTGAAAAGAATGCGCATAAAAAGGACACCTGTCTTTGATACATTGTTCGTTCAATTCTGTGAATTCGCATTTCATTTGCTCATATTGCAATGTTACATCATAATGAGCATTCACATAATCAACACCATTTTTAAATGCTATCATGGCATCTCTCTTACAACATCTTGGTCCGTTTATGATCCCCAGTTCACCGATTGCTTTTGATGTAAACTGCATATGACTCCCCCATGACCCGTCTGTCGAAAGCGGACCGGTTCCATCGATGATTGCAAGTGCGGCACCTATAGATGTAATTGCCCCGCAGATTCCCCATAAACCACACATTGCTCCAGGCATTCTAAGTCCCTCTGCCATTAACTTGTCCAGCGCCTGATCTATATCAATTTCTCCACCTGCATTTTTATATGCCATAAGCAAACTTGCACCATCTAATATATGGTGTTCAGGCCCATTAATACTGACATATTCCTTCTTTGCAATATTCTCAAATATGAGAACCGGATTCGTCCCTTGTTCTTTCTTTATATCAGCTACAATCAGCTCTGCCTTTTCTTTTATTGACATAGAAGATTTCCTTTCGAATTCATCAACGCTTGCGAAAAGAGACTGGTTTTTTGTTGGTTTCTTGGCTAGTTTTATTTGTTTGTTGATTCGTATTATACACTTCTTGGTCTGTTTCTTGGTCTGCAGCCAGATTCTGCTTCCGATATAGGTTAATGCGGAATCCGATCTCCATATCGATAAACTCCGGTACGCCACTACATAAGGACATCCGCCATAAACTTTGCTACAATCTCGCCGCCCGTTTCTGTCGTCTTCTGATAATTCTTTGGAGCTGCCGGCATCTTCGACAGCCATAATATGATTGCAATAACTGCAATCATATTCATACATACTGAAATTTATCGTTCCAAAGTCAAAATACCTGCACAATACGAAACTCGAGTAAAAGATAGACTTGGGAACACGCTCCTCAGTTCGCCGGCCACAAAATAGATCTCTTCATGATCCCATTTATTACCAGATACCAGCCGACATGTATCTAATTCCTCCCGCGTTTCAAAAGCGACATCTCCAATCAAAATCTGCCCGTTTTCATTCAGATGGTCATACAGAGTACGCAGGAACTCCACTTTCTGTTCATCTTTCAAGTGATGTAAAGAATAAGTCGCTACAATAGAATCGTAGCGTTGATGTTTCAACGGCTCTGCCAGTCCCTGCGTAAAATCCCACTGATAGAGATGTGCTCCCGGCATTTTCTGTGCTGCCAGTTCAATCATTCTGGACGAGAAATCCTGACCATAAACTGTACACCCATTCTCATATAATTTTGATGTGAGTGTTCCGGTCCCAAATCCGATATCAAGTACGACGGCATTTTTCTTCTTCATGATGACCTGAAAGATTCTTCCGAGCACATCCTTGTAACCGGCAAATGGATATGTGTTCTTGTCATCAGAAATACCAACTGTGCTGTCATATCCATCAGCCCACAGGTCAAAACCTTTGTTGTCGAGCATCCTTATCTCCTCAAATTATGGGTTATGATTCTCCTGTCCAGATGAACTCAATTCATTTCTCTGCCAATCCCTCACCCAATATCTCAGCAAATTGCTCCAGCCCTTCCCGATCTGAAGCGCTGAACCGTCTGAAGAAGGGGCTGTCAATATCCAGAACACCATATAGACTGCCCTTTTTACAGATAGGCAGCACAATCTCAGACCGCGAATCGCTGTCGCAGGCAATGTGACCGACAAATTCATGCACATTCTCCACAAGGACCGTCTCTTCCTCTGCCGCTGCTGTTCCGCACACACCTTTTCCAAAAGGGATCCGGACACAGGCCGGCTTGCCCTGAAATGGCCCGAGCAGCAACTCATTTCCCTGTGAAATATAGGCCCCTGCCCAGTTAATTCCTTGCAAAGTCTGATAAATCAGAGCAGAAGCATTGGAGAGAATTGTGGTATCCGAATCGACACCCTTCATCAGGCTCTCCAGCTGCCGGCAAAGAAGATCATAATCGGTTTGATAATCCGGGAATGAATCTTCGAACTTGTACTCCCTGACTTCTGCATTCTTTATACCGAATGCTGCGAACTCCTCATTCCTCATATCACGGAAATAGGATTCGATCATACGGGATATGCCATTATGAGCGACTAAGAGATACGTCTTCTCCGGTTCCCTTTCTATATCATCGATCAGGTTATAAATCCTTTGTGCTGTCTTCATCATGGATTCTCCTCCGCCATAACTGTCAGCGAAGTTCTCCTTGGCCCTGGCAAATTCCAAGCCGTCCCTTGCGGTTCCTTCCCATCTGCCAAAATTCTGCTCCACCAGGCGCGGCTCAATTCGCACCGGGACTCCGATTACATGCGAGATTTCCATCGCTGTGTCAAAGGCACGAGACAAAGGAGAGGTCATAATCTCATCAATATGGATCTCGCCATGATCAATCTTCTTTCTCAGCATCTGCCCGGTCTTTCTTGCCTGTTCACGACCAAGCTCCGTCAATGGACTGTCCGTTACGCCACAGATTTTATTTTCAACATTCCATACCGTCTGTCCGTGACGGACAAAATAAAAATGCCCCATGTCAGCTTCGTTTCCCTTCTTCGCATGTGATTTCGGTCACACCATTATCTCAAAAACGCTTTGATGGACATAGTTCCGTAAGAACATATCCACCGGATTTCCCGTTCGTCTCGAATTTTATTATACTTTTGAAAGCATTATGCCATTAGCTTTCAAAATCAACAACAATTTTAAATTTTGAAAGTCACATAAAAAAGCGGAACACCACGCTAATGGTATTCCGATGAGTATTCCGTGCTTGGGATACCAACGTTTCGTTGAATGATACCGGCATTCCGCTTTATGATACAAACACGTCGACGTAACGCTGATAAGCAAGGCTTGACACCTTTACGAATTTACAAGGTTCTCAAACTCGGAATGCGACTTTAATCTTCTTAGAACAAATTGACTACATTTCCGTCCGGGACGTCACGCACCTCACATTCCATTTCAACGATGGTCACACTGAAGAACGGGATTACGAATTCAGAAAGGAAGGTGTCAAATGGACCGATGAGCTGAACATTATCGCAGGACTGATACAGGACGGCATTTACCAAAACGCCCATGTAGCGCAGAACCAGGCTGATTACAACAAAGAGTATGAAACGCTCACTGCCCGGTATGAGAAAGCAAAGAGGCGCCTTGACGAGGTGGAGGCTGAAATCCATGACAAGAATTCCCGCCGCAAATCCATCGAGCATTACCTTTCGCTCCCGGAAGAACGCAAGGACGCCACCACGGAATACGATGTCCGCCTCTGGCACGGCATGGTGGAATTTGTGACGATCTACAGCAAGGATGACATCCGCTTCACCATGAAGGACGGAACGGAAATCATGGCTTAAGAAAACTCCGAACAGCTGATACTTCAGTGGTTCGGAGTTTTCTTATTTAACGGCACAGTTCCAATACAGTAGCTATGTTCCCATCGATACATATGCTTTTATTCTCAATCTCGCCAGGACAGAATGCCTCTCCATAATTGATGCAGGCATAGACCGCCTTTTCATTCGACAATGTCATCTGCCAGAACGGGTACTTCACTATGACAGGGGTATTTAATTTAATGCACACCCGAATGTATTTCTTACTTGTTTCTACAGTCTGATGCTTACACTCTTGCAAATGGTAAAATAAAACTGTAAATGCCTATGCCGTTATGCTATGAGCATAGTACATAGCATAACGGCTTCTCTTTCGTTGAGCTAGCAAGGAGGGTGAATATGTCTTTATCCATACAAGAGCGATTAAAAGACCTACGTGTGGAGCGTGGCTTGACGCTGGGGCAGCTTGCGGAGCAGACCGGGCTTTCCAAGTCTGCGCTGGGCAGTTACGAAACGGAAGACTTCAAGGACATCAGCCACTATGCCCTTATCCGGCTGGCGAAGTTTTACGGTGTGACCGCTGATTATCTGCTGGGGCTGTCTGAAATGAAAAATCACCCAAACGCCGATCTTGCAGACCTGCGTTTGAGTGATGAAATGATTGACCTGCTGAAAAGCGGGAGGATAGACAATACCCTGCTGTGTGAGCTGGCGGCGCACCCGGATTTCCCCCGGCTGATGGCTGACCTTGAAATCTATGTGAACGGAACGGCACTGAAACAGGCGCAGGTGTTATCCCGCATTTTATCTGGTCCTAAACCATACCACATTCAATCAAATTAAAAAGAGGCACAGCATAAATTATTCTGATGGATTTTACATCGGATTGCTTTATGCCG
>NZ_JBQKGW010000040.1:0-4724 GCF_052118625.1 Porcincola sp. LCP21S3_C12
GCCGTTAACTGCCGGCCTGCAACAGCAGGTCTTATTAAGGTTACTCTCTTTTTTGTTCTCAAGGTTCTCGAAATCTTCAAAAATCTGCTTGACAAACATTAGCAAGATTTAACAGCATCTTCCACTGGCTGTTGTGTCTTTTAATATTAACAGAGAAGCATGGTTATAACAATCTGAACAGCAGTTCATGACGCTATTTACCAGTTATCCATATCCTCCTGTGTCGCCACCTCGCAGTAGTCGCCGTTCTCATCGTTATCAGATTCTGAAAGCACATCAAATACCATGCCTTCCTCGATCATGGAAAGCTCCGGGAGGGTAAAGCCCAACTGCTTACAGCGGAGTAGATAGACCGCTGTGTTTACTTCCCGGTCAGTTGGGCGTCCTCTTTTTTTGGCTCAGTGGTCGCCATGCGGTTTCCGAGGTAGACTGCCACGAAGGAATCAAGTCCCTCGATCAGGCTCATGCCGTCGAAGCCTGCCGCCCAGTGGATGAAGTCATCGAGAGAAAGCTGAGAGGTGGGCGTGCTTTCTGCCTGCGCATGCATGATGTAGGCGAGCTTCGCTCCGACTAAGGTATCAAGGTTTGCGCTGGAGAGATTGTTCATCGTAACCATCAGATCCTCATGGAATACCATCCGGTAGAGGATTGCGGTCGCACCGTTTGCTTCAAAGGAGAACGGCTTTATGCTGCCGTCCTCCAGAGTCATTTCGATTTCTTTTCTCATGGTTTACCCCTTACTTTCCTGATGTTGAAGTGCTGGAAGTGCTACTCGTCCCTCCTGAAGCAGTAGAACCACTTGCGGCCTTCTTCGCCGGGAGATGGACGGAATCATACCAGCTCTTGTAGGTGGCTTCGTCCGTCTCGGAAGATGTGTCAGCCTTTACGATGTTTGCGTCGAGGTCCTTGTTGTAGATCGAGGATGCGTCAATCGTAAGGCTCTCGGTCTTGACGGATACCTTATCCTCCTTGGTCTGCGCTTCGATATCCGGACGGCTTGCCGTGCAGTTATAAAGCACATGTCGGATGGCTCTGGCATCGCCGACAAACTCAAAGAGCAGGGCGAAGGGAACAGGCTGTGCGTCCGCATTCTCCACGAACACGCCGTTTGAGTCCTTGATCTCGCCGAGGACATCTGTCTTGAAATCCTCCGGGACAAGGGCTGTTTCCAGATCGCCGTTGTAGCCGGTGTTGGAACTTGTCACGTAATACTTGATGTCGTCTGCGTAGAACGGTTCCTGGCTTCCCTGTGCCGAGAACTTGATCGACACGGCACCGGGCCATGCCTTAGGCTTGCCGTAACTAACCGTCCCGTCTTCCGAGGAAGAAAGCAAGGCGTAATGGACGTTTTTCAGGCCGTACCTCACCTTGTTTCTGTTACTCATGGAAACACCTCCTTATGGTGTGATCTGATAAAGTACTTCATACAATCTCTCGGATTCGATCCAGGTCTCGGACTTGAGATAAAAGACATCATGCCGTTTGAAGATTTCTTCCAGTTTCTTCTCAAGCTCGGGATGCTTTTTATCGGTGTAAAGCTCCACATTGATCTCCGGGAAAGCGGCATAGGAAATGTTATCCGCGCCGAAGATCTCCTCCGATGGACTTAAGAAAAGAAGAAAGGGCGGATCGGGAGACTCGCCCTCGGCAAAGTGATCATAAGCCAGAGGTATATTAGCTTCTTCAAGCATTGTTACAATCTCATCGTATGTCATGAACCTTCTCCCTTCTCCAAAGCGTCCGTGATCTCGTCCTCAAGTTCCTTTACGCCGTCTGCTTCCGCAGGGGCGATGTGAGGGATGGCAGCGACCCTGCCTCCGCCACGCTTGGCATGGCCATGCTCCAGAAGATGGGTCAGCTGATACCTCCCGGCATGGACAGTCATCACGAGCTTCTCGGCGTTCTCATCGGTCTTTGTCACCTTCCATGACTTCTTGTATTTTCCCGTTCGGACAGGGGCCTTGCCCTGTATCTCTTTCTTTACATTCTTCGCCGTCTTCTCCACGGCCTCCTTCATGGCATCTGTGGAGAGGCTTTTATATTCCTCGAGTCCTTCCATGATGGCGTCAGAGAGCTGTTCTGGTTTGATCTTTTCATTCATTTGCGCATCCTTTCGCAGTGGAATTTCATGCACTTCCTGTGGTTTCCCATCGGGTTTACGTAGAGGATGTTGTATGAGTTGTTTCCCGCCGTAATCCGAAAGCCGTCCGATGTGACCTCATCCAGCGCCTTGTACCACCGGACGGTAAAGTCGATCGTCTCCTTCGGCGTGGTAACGCCTGCCTCACTGGCCTCGTTTCCGGAGCCGGACGCTGTCGCATAGCAGGAGAAAAAATCCCGGTAAGCGTTCGTGTGGTTTCCGTATTTGTCCGTTACCACAGAGAGCTTCTGAAAAGTAATCCGGAGATTTAAGTCGGCAATCCGCATCAGAATTTCTCCTCCCTAATTCCAAATAAAAGAGCACGGAGGGTAATGACCAGACCGTGGTGGTCTGCCTCCTCCCTGTGCTCGTAAAGGTAAGCAATGGTATAAAGCTCCGCAGTCAAAAGGACAGCTTTGGAAGCTTCCGGCGCATCCTCTTTCGAATCCATTCTGCTGACCTCCCGGACGAGCAAGTCAGCGGTCTTTATGAGACCCTCAATCAGCGCGTCCTCTTCGGAGCTATCCACCCTTAAATACTGTTTCACCTCGTCCAGTGTCAGCATGACTTACAACCTCCTTTTATCAAGGCTTCGCATCCGTGCCGCCCGCCTTCATGATCTGCACGGCCTCCGGAAGAACCAGAAGACCATCAACACGCTCCTTGGCAACATAGCCGATCATGCCGTTTCCGGCAAAGAGCTCACGAAGCTCCTGCATGGAACGACTGCCGCGATCGCCGATGTTGTAGTAGCTGTAGTCGCCAAAGGCCATCACAGGCTTTCCTGCCGCAAGCTCCGGCGCAAACGCGCTGGTGTGAACCGCATAGCCAAGAAGTCTGTCCGGCTCCCCTGCCTGATAGGACGGCTGCCAGATGTAGGCGCCGTTGTTGTCCTTGAGCTTCCGGAGAGCTGCAAGAGTCTGGTCGTTCATGATGAACGATGCCTTCTTCCGGTACGGACGCTTCAGCGCATAGACCAGATCCAGCACATCGTCGGTGCCGAGCTTCGTGCCGGTGAGAGTCTTTGCGACCGTACCGCCGTTTGTCTCATCAAAGAGACCGGTGGGCTTCCCCTTCCCATCGCCGTTTAAGAAAGCATCCTCCTCGGCATTGGCAATGGCGATTCCAAACTGGGTGGTGATGTAGCTTGCAAGGTCAAACATGGAGTCATACAGAAGCTCCTCGGTCACCTTCACTGCCACATGGAGCTTATGCGCATCCATGATCTTCTGTCCGAACTTCGCGTCGGTAAACTGCAGTGCACCGCCCTCTTCGATCCATGCCGCGGTCGGCTTGGCTCCCGCGATGTTGATCTTGTGCTCACCGGAAGTCGTGATGTGGGTTGCAAGGCCCCGCATGATGTTCTCTTCATTCAGGACATCGATGAGGCGGTTGTCCCACTCCTCCGGAACGAGGTATCCGCCATCGGCATCCACACCCTCCTGCAGGATGTCGGAAACCTGATGGAAGTTCGTGCGCATGGCGGTCAGCATATCCTTGGCATACTGATCGGAAGCGCGTCCCTGCTTCTTAGGCTTATCGTTGCCTGCGGAAGGCATGTTGGAAAGAGGAGAAGAAGTCGGCTGACTCAGCTGTGCCTCGATGGCAGCCTGACGGTTCAGGCGATCGATCTCCTTGGTGAGATCCGTGATCTCCTTTTCCATACGGTCATACGTTTCTCCATCTGCGGCAGAAAGGACGCCGTTCTCTCCCCTGTGTGCTTCGAGGAAGGCTTTTGCTGCCTCCCACGCTCTTGCTCTCTTTGCAATCAAATCCTGTACGTTCATTGTGTTCTCCTCCTCACATCACTTTGTGCAGCAGATTCAGGCGATCCATCAGAGCATCCACGCTCCGGCCCTTGTCTGCAGTATCCTTAGCGATCGGTGCTTCCGATGCCTTGTTTCTAACCTTGTAGTGTTCCTTCACCTTGTTGGTAAATGCAGCCGCCATCTGACGACTGGAATAAAGAAAACCTGCAGCAAGCAGATCTTTATTCTTCTTGGGACCATCTGGTGCTTGCTCGGTTTTCTCTTCAGATTCCTCCGGATTTTTCTTGTCAGGATCGTCCTCTTCCGGTTTCTCTTCCTGCTCACTGCGATAGAGATCCGGTCGCTCCATCACACGGTCTGCAAAATGAAGCTCCACGGCCTTGCTCGCATCCATCCATGTCTCATCGTCCATAAGCTTACTGAGCTTGTTCTTGGAAAGTCCGGTCTTCTTGACGTAGGCATTCAGGATCGAATCCTTCACGGAATCGAGCATCGAGATGGCCTGCGCAAGATCATCCTTATCCCCCATTGCCATCGTGGACGGATTGTGGATCATCAGCATGGAGACCGGAGAGACAAGAACCTCATCTCCTGCCATCGCAATGACCGATGCCGCTGATGCTGCAAGGCCGTCGATCTTCACGGTGACCTTCCCGTCATAGGACAGAAGCATGTTGTAGATCTGTGCCGCCGCCCAGACATCGCCGCCCGGAGAGTTGATCCAGACCGTGATCGGTCCTTTCCCGGAATCAAGGTCAGACTTAAAAAGAGCTGGCGTGACGTCATCGTCAAACCAACTCTCCGAAGCAATGGTT
>NZ_JBQKGW010000041.1:0-4438 GCF_052118625.1 Porcincola sp. LCP21S3_C12
GACTGATCTCTTTGCAAGCCGGGATGCAACCTCCCGGCAGGTATTTGATTAGTAACCATTATGGCCTCAGGCCAGAACGAGAGGGGTTGCATCTCGTTTTACAGTTGAGGTCAACTATACTGCTCCCATTTATCCATAAATCCATAAATCTCACTTGCCTGCATCTTCCTGCGGTTCCTCCTGAAGGAGTTTCACAGCATTTTTCGAAACGATCTGTCCGAGGAATATGTCGATATTTACCAGAAATCTTCTCCCGCAATAAACTCCAGGAAGCTGATCTGCCTTCTTCATCCTTCTGATAAATGTTTCGGAGAGGCCTGTAAGTTTTGCCGTCTCACTGATTGAAAGAAACATCTTTCCTGAAGGGTTATGGGGTTGATTGAAGCCTTCAGGTACACTGTCCTCAATCTTCTCCGCTTCGTCAGACACCAGTTCAAGGTTTGAGCGGGATCTTCTCTGAATACCTTCTGATCTTCTCATGTAGTTTCCTCCTCATTGCTCTAGCTTCTCCTTACTCCGGTTCCTGTTTTCAGTCAGTTCGCTGCTTTTCTCTCTTTCCGGAATCTCCGTGATCTCCTGGCTTGGCAGCTCATACTTCTTCGCATAGTTTCCGACCAGCCGTTCCGAGATCTTTTCTGCATCGGCGCAGGCCCGGAAGAATTCGTTGTAGTCGTTCTTGATGACGCCGATCCAGGACTTGAGGTAATCGGAATGATCCTCGTAGTGCTCACCGGACAGGCGAATTCCCAGGTCTGTCTCTGTGAAAAGGGCTCCGATCTCCGCCCGAAGCTCTTCCTTTGCATAGCCCTCCGAACCGAAGACTCCGTGAAATGTCCGGTTCAGCCTTGATGCTGCTCCGGTCGAGTGGCACATTTCGTGAAGAACAGTCTTGGCAAAGCTGGTCTGGTCCTTGAACTGACTTCGGAGAGGCAGAAAGATCTCGTCTGTGGAGGGGCTGTAGAAAGACCGGTCCTGGGCAATCTCATGGATGGGACACTCGCTGGTCGAAATGATCTGATCGATCATCCGGTCCATGTCCGGTTCCTGATAATCTCCCTTGTCAAACTTTGGGAAGTCCTGGACCTGCTCTGCATTGAATACCCGAAAATAAGAGACCTGCGGCCTGTCCAGCTGCACGGTCTCGAACGTGTCCCTCCCATTTTCATCCTTCACCTTTTTCTGCTTCTCAAAGATCCATTTCTCACAGAGGACTCCATGCTCTCCCTTTTTGATGAAGTAGCCCTTCTGGGAATACTGTCTGGCAGTCGCCCAGCGGGGATCCGTATAGCCGTTCTCGACGACCATAGCCATCAGCCGCAGCCGGTTGCCGCCCTTGTACTGGATCTTCGACAGGGGGTTCTGGGGTCTGAGGGAACCCCTGTCCCACTCTTCCTTGTTGAAGAAATAGCCCTGCTGCATCATTCCGATGATCTTATCAACCAGAGCTCTGCGCTCACTCATAACGATTTCAAACGCTCCCGACATAATCTCTCCTTTCTTAGGGCATGAAAAAACCTCCGGGCTAAGCACCCAGAGGTTCTCAAAATCACACCCTATTCTGTTTTACTTTTCTTCAAGGAAGTCAAATGGCTGTCCCGGATCACTTCTCAGGAAAGCATGCATCAGGAATGCCGCTCTGACAGATGTCTTTTCCTCTTCGAGAATTCTTCTTACTTCCTTCTTATCCGCTAGCAGGACCTCGATCCATTCTGAACTCTCATTCTGCTTCTTTCCATCCAGCCCATCAATGGTCCCGAAAATTGCTGTCCCGGGTTCATCTGAAAATCCTGGTGCCAGGAAGAATGGCCTCCGCAGATAAGCGGCCCCCTTGTCATATTCATGAAAGGTAAAGCCTGTCTCCTCTTTCATCTCTCTGACAGCTGCCTGACCAGGAGTTTCACCCTCATCAATCAATCCACACGGCAGCGAATAGATATACTCATCAATAGGGAAACGATATTCGTGCACTAAAGCCAGCCTTGGATGCTCCTCTTTGGTCACAGCATAGATGCATATCCCCTCCGGTTTTAGTTCATGAGTCCGGATTTTGATCTGGTCATCCCGATTGCGTGTAGCAAAATAATAGTCTCTCGGATTGCCAGCACGATCATGAAAGCCCAGATGATACATATTCAGGTACTTATTGTCTGTCTGCTTCTCGATTGACTCGATATGTGACTCCCGCATGATTCCATCCTCATTGATCAGTCATCTTTTCCTTGTTAAATGCTCTTATCCTGTCAAACTCTGCTTTCGTCACATGGCAATAGCCTGTAGGATTCTTCTCCAGGTAATCCTGATGGTATTCTTCTGCAGTGTAGAAACATGAAAGCGGAAGGAGCTCCACGAAGAACATCTCATGCTTCTGTCTCTCAGCATCAAATACTTTCTGAATCTTCGGAAGATCTTCCGGATCATCATAGTAAACACCGGTCTGGTACTGTGTCCCGATATCCCCGCCCTGGCGATTCCTGACAGTAGGATCAATGACCATGAAATAGGCAGTCAGAATCTTCTGAAGGGAGATTCTCTCAGGATCATAGGTAACCTTTACTGTCTCCCGATGTCCTGTCTTATCCGTACAGACTTCCTGATAGGTAGGATCCTCTGTATGTCCGTTTGCATAGCCTACAGTTGTATCTGTTACTCCATCCAGCATCTTGAAGACTTTCTCGGTTCCCCAGAAACAGCCTCCTGCCAAGTATATATTCTTCATCCTATGTCCTCATCAACTATTCTGCTGTGAGCAGTTTGCCGCATCAATTGCGATTACCAGCATCAGACCCGGCAATTCATATTCCGGGTCTGAAAAATCAAGTTCGTAAGTATCTCCCCAGTGAAGCAGTTTCTTGCTTATTGTCATCACCAGAGTGTTCCTGTCATAGACGCTGTAGTCCCATCCAAATATGTCACCCTCACACTTCCAGCCCATATAATCGATCGTATATTTCGGTCTGAAAAGGGTAAACTCAGCCTGCACATTTCCAACCTGCCTACCTGTGATCTCCACCTGGAATCTCGGCAGGAAAAGCGTCAGTTTCTGATGAACAGAGCCAACCTCTTGCCCGGTTTTATCCTTTACATGGATATTATGAAGCAGGGCGAACAGTTCGTTTTTCACAAAGTATTTTGCCCGTCCCTGCTCGTCATAAACATCATAGGTATCCGTGATGGCAAAAACTCTCTGCTTTATTAACAGCTTCATGGTACTTGTCTCCGCATCCTGCAAATCTCATCATGATATTACTATAGCATCTGGTATACGGAGGCACAAATGTATTGGCTTATGAAGGATTTTCACCGTCTCCATCTTCAGCTGAGATCTCTTCCCTGCCTTCGAGATCTGTCATCTCCACGATGTTTCCTTCATCGACAATTCCGTACTTCTCTGCCAATTCCCGAATCATCTGGCTGCTGTCCTTCATCTGTTTTTTCCTCCTTCTCCGGTTCCTGAATCGCATTGTGCTTCTTCAGCCACTCCTCCAGTTCTTCTTCGGTCGGCTGACTGCCTGTCTTTTCCTTTGCTTCCTGCTCCATCCTGTCGATGTCCTCGAAGGAAAGACTGTCCAGGACTTCCGGACTCAGGTATATGATCCTGACTGGATCTCCGTCGTCCTGTTTCTTCTTGAAATACTCCAGATCTTTTTCTGTCAGATACTCAAGATCATGCATGTTCTCACCCCTTTCAAAGTGCTGCTTCCATCACTCTGGTGACCCGGTTGGCCTGATTGAACAGCTCGTCCAGATCCACCTTCTCATCCTGGCTGATCTTCCCGTCTTCATAGAAACCGCAGATCGGATACCGGACCAGAGTCTGTCCGCCGGCCTGGACCCGCTCCGGCCGATTCAGGTCAAAGACCGGGTAAGCTTCCAGCTCGCCGTTGGAATACTTATGCAGATAGGATCCCAGAGCCTTCGTTCCGATCAGATGGCCTGCCTCATCATTTCCAAGTTTCGAGAACATCTTCGATTCCCGGAAGATGCCCTTATACTGCTCCACCTGATAGAAGTAAGACTTGCTGTCGGCATCTTTTCCTTCCGCATCGATGTAGAAATGGATCTGATCTCTCTCTTCATCCTCCTGCCGTTTCCGCTCGCTCTTATAGGGTCCCAGTGCCTTGGATACCGCGAATTCCTGCGATTCCAGAGTGTGGTACTTGTCGTCCATGATTGGATTGCATCCACGGATAAAGACCAGTTCCTTCTTGTTGTCCATCCTTCTGACTTCATCCGGTGTCATAAGCTCTCGTCCTACGACATCGAAGTTGCTGCTGGCAGAGCCCTTGCTGCCTAGAGACTCACTGGAAGACCGTTTGCCAAGGGTATACTGTTATCCCGCATTTTATCTGGTCCTAAACCATACCACATTCAATCAAATTAAAAAGAGGCACAGCATAAATTATTCTGATGGATTTTACATCGGATTGCTTTATGCCGT
>NZ_JBQKGW010000042.1:0-4266 GCF_052118625.1 Porcincola sp. LCP21S3_C12
TGACTGATCTCTTTGCAAGCCGGGATGCAACCTCCCGGCAGGTATTTGATTAGTAACCATTATGGCCTCAGGCCAGAACGAGAGGGGTTGCATCTCGTTTTACAGTTGAGGCCAACGATGAGTATGAAAAATACATTCCAGAAATTAAGATGCTTTGCAAAGAAAATTTTGGTGCACTATGCCATGTTACTATTCCGAGAAAAGAAAACGATAAAAACATCCCATTACTGTCAAGCCATAGCATGGAAGAATTTAGTAATATTTGGTCTACCTTTAATTCTGAATTATTCGCTTTTAAAAAGTCGATTTGGGGTGTTAAAAGAAATGAGTTTTGTCACGCAGGTGAGTGGAGTGGCTTATTAAATCTAGGCACTGGTATATGGACACCTTGCTACAGTATTAGAGCACAGAAGCGTAATATGTTTAAGAATCCTGATGAACCTTTTGTATTTTATCCAGTTGGACATCACTGTAATATGCCCCACTGCTATAATGGTCATTCATTCCTTTCTATGGGTGATATTCCGGAGATTGATACCTACCGATATGATCAGTTAAGAGATCGTACATGTGAAGATGGCGCTACTTGGTTAACGGATGATACAAGAAATTTTTATCATGGTAGACTCAATGATGGAAAACTTGAAAGGTATTCACAGCAAGACAAGTTGAAATTCAGTTCAATAAAAACAAAAACAATAGTTAATAATATAATTGCAAAAGCTACACATAACACGGATATATTATAAATATACAATACAATAATCATCTGCTTAAGGCTGCAATATTTATTTTTTATATATATTATAATTATCCATCAGTAGCGATTACACTGTACTCGTTTCTAAAGCATATTTATTGGACTGCGGATTAATTTTATAGTAGTAAAAAAGCTGACTTTTTATCCGTAATCAAGAATAAAATTTATTTCTATACGGTTCTCGAAGGCGATATGCATCTTCTTGTATTTGGACATCTATATCTTATTATAAGGTCATATTGTAATTGGAATAAAATCTACAAAAACATATTGCTACATATTTTTTGTATTCGCATGGGGCACCGTCGAACTGCCAGGTTTGTGAAGCTGAACAACTTTTTTTTCAATGATCTGCCAGAAAGGTGTTATACCGCGAACGGCTTTCTATATGAGGGGCATTTGATAAGTTGTCTGCCATGACACTACAGTGTTCATACTGCCTTGCCGCTTTGCTATTTCATCATATGCGAAGGGGGATCATGTCAAGAACGCAGAGGAATAGTGTCTTCCTAGATGGTCGTTATACTTCACCAAGCGATCATTTTCAACGCGTCAGTGGCTGTTGGTCGGTGTAAAATACATGCAATGGTTAAGAAAAGAAAAATATATTGATAATATCTAAGTAAGGAGATCATAGTCACCATGAAAATATTACATATCTGTACAGGATGGCCACTTTCTTATAAAGGTGGAATCACTAACTACGTTAGATCAATTGCTTATGCTCAGTATAAAAATGGGCACGATGTTTCGGTGCTTGGAAGGGAGGATAAAGATAAATATCCTTTTAGGTATATAAATTATTCTTTCGATAAAATCAAACCATTTACATATATGCCGCTTGTTGATAAAAGTGGGCTGAATTGGATAAATAAATTATTGTGCGAAGAAAACTATGATATTATCCATATACACGCATTGGAATATGTTGATTGGGATCTTTATCAAATATTAAAAGGAAAGCATTATGTAGTTAGCTTACATGACTATTGCTTTATTTGTCCAAGAATATACATGTTTACACCACAGAACACTGTATGTGAGAAATATGATGAGATAAAGTGCAATAAATGCTTTAGCTATCTTGACCGGTATAAAATATTTAGAGGAGGAATTAAGATTATAAATAAAGCATTGCATACGAAATTAAGTGTACCGTATATACCACAAAAGATAGCATCGACAAGATACAAGAAATATAGTGAACTTCTAAATTCTGCTGACTATATACTGCCTGTTTCCCAAAAGGTAGATGAGATATATAAAGCCTCGGGAATAACTGCTAAAAGCAAAGTTTTGCATATAGGAAATGGCTCTGCAGATGAGTTTAAAGAAGATTTTCAGTATGACTTAAATCCACATATATTTAAGATTGTTTTTCTGGGACGTCTATCTGAGTATAAAGGTGTGGATTTATTCTTAAATATTGCAAAACACTACAAAGCATCAACTTCAGTACAGTTTTATTTCCTAGGACGATCGGGGGAGTATGCAGATAAACTTAAAGAATGCGGAATAATAGATCGCGGAGCATATAATCCACGAGAATTATCATCATTATTACAGGAGTACGACTTGGGTATGGTACTCTCTATTTGGCATGACAATGGTCCCCAAGTTGTAATGGAATTACTAAATAATCATGTTCCAGTGATTGGGACAAAAATGGGTGGAATTCCAGACTTTGTTAATAACAGTAATGGGTTTATTTTTAATCCTTATGATAGCTCTGATATATCTGAATTATATTCATTCATAGATAATCTGACGCCTGAGAGAATATTTCAATTAAAGAAGAATATACACAGGACTGTAACCCCCCAAGAACATTATGATGAGTTGATGAAGGTCTATAATGATGTATTGTCTCGGGCTCAATAATATCGACTTTATAAATGTAATAAGATGACTTAAATAGATATGAATAAAAAGATAAAACAGCATTCAGTCAAATATAATTTTATAATGAATTTTATTTTGACTGCGTCAAATTTCATTTTTCCACTGATAACTTTTCCATATGTATCCAGGATTTTGTTGGCTTCCGGTAATGGCAAAGTAAATTTTGCCGCTTCTGTTGCAAACTATTTTATGATGGTCGCATCACTTGGAATCCCGACATACGGTATCAGAGCTTGCGCAAAGGTACGGGATGATAAGGAGGCTCTTTCTAAAACTGCACAAGAGATATTAATAATAAATTTTGTATCAACGATTCTGGTCACGCTTACATATCTTGTATGTATTTTTACTGTACCAAAGTTTTCACAGGATAAATTACTCTACCTGATTGAGGGTGTCAATATTGTATTAAATATGTTTGGTGCGAACTGGATTTATCAGGCACTGGAACAGTATGACTATATAACTGTTCGCTCTTTAGTTTTTAAATTTGTCTCGATGATCTTGATGTTTCTTTTAGTTCATCAACCGAGTGACTACAGGGTATATGCTGCTATTACAGTTCTGGCGGCGGTTGGATCAAATGTTCTGAACTTCATTCGACTTAGAAGGTTTATTATATTCAGAAAATTTAAAGACTATGAGTTTAAGAAGCACCTTAAGCCAATACTTGTCCTATTTGCACAGAACGTAACAGTATCTATCTATACTAATCTTGACACTGTTATGCTCGGATTTATGAAGAGTGATGAAGCTGTGGGACTTTATACTGCTTCAGTCAAGATCAAGAGTATTTTATTAAGCGTCGTAGCATCATTAGGAAGTGTATTGTTGCCACGCATGTCGTATTATGTGAAAAAAAATGCAAAAGCCAAATTTTACGCATTACTTCGATTAGCAGTTAATGCTGAACTGCTTATGTCATTCCCGCTTGCGGTGTACTTTTCCATTGAATCACGTAATTCAATATTGTTTTTAGCTGGCAAAGGATATTTAGGTGCAATCCCGGCCATGGCTATAATAACCATCGCAATTATCCCCAATGGGCTTACTGGAGTTATAGGTATACAAACTCTTACACCTCTTAACAGGGAGAAACAGGTATTGTATTCAGTTATTGTGGGGGCCGTTTCTGATTTTGTGTTGAATCTACTGATGATCCCACAATGGGGAGCAGCTGGTGCAGCACTAGCCACAACGATTGCCGAATTTTTGGTGCTCCTAGTTCAGATCGTTTTGGCAAGAGATATTTTACAGAATGTTGCTCGCCATATTCAGATAGCTAAATATCTGTCAATAACTGTAGCTGCTGCAATTCCGACTTTTATCCTCACGCAACGTCTGGAATGCAATGTCTTCATTAATCTCGTAATTACAGCAGTCGTGTTTTTCGGGATCTATGTCCTGATATTGTATTTTGTCAAAGACGAATTACTGAATAGAGCATTGGATAATAAGGTTACAAGAAAATTAATTCGGAAGTAAATGTATATTGCATTTTGCGGGCGCCGGCGGTCGCTGATGCGTTGACCACCGGTCGCGGCGCGGTTATTGAACGGTCGGCTGGCGGAGCCGGTCAGGACTGTTTATGAGTGTGATCATTC
>NZ_JBQKGW010000043.1:0-3695 GCF_052118625.1 Porcincola sp. LCP21S3_C12
GAAGGACAGGGCAATCATAGTACTATTGTATGAAAGAGTAAACGCAACCTGTGCAAGACTAACGTCTACCTCTGGTATTAATGGTGGAATTTAAAATTTCATTTTTAGAAACTTCAATTGTGGTGTCGGTGATTCGCACATCTACCTTATCTCTGATATACCGATAGGGCACGGAGTAGTACATCTTGTCTACTGCGATGTGATAGTTGAACTGCACAGTGGCAGTGCGATGTTCAGCTAATTCAAAATGGGCAGCAGGTAACGCCGCCAGCAATGGCTTTTCTTCCTCAAGAAACAGGCTCAGCCGGCTACCCTCTTTCTTTTCGAAGTTCGCCTCGTTGTATTTCTTGAGTTTCCTGCGAATTTCCTGATTCAGTTCTGCCAGAGAGAAGAGCTGCTCATTGCGTAAAGCTGCTGTGATCCATGTGGACACATGGCCGACGTTGCCTTCTGCATTGTGTTTGTTTATCCTTTGGAGTACGGACCCGTGCCGGGATAATAGCTGTGTTGTAATGCTGCGCCAGTTCCTGATAGGACTGGATTAATACCGGCTCATACTTGTCGCTCTGCTTCCGGTTCGTCGCTGTTGGGGCATTATCCGGAACCAGAGTCACAGGTCAATGATCTTACAAAGCAGGCCAGGGAGCTGAAAGACGAGGTCTTCCGTCTCCGTGTTGAGAGGGATGTCCTTGAGAAGGCGGCAGAAGTCATAAAAAAAGAGGAGGGCATCAGTCTCGGAAGTCTGACGAATCGTGAAAAGACAGACGTGATTGACGCCCTCCGGAACAGATACCGCCTGAAGACACTGCTCAGCGTTCTTCAGATGTCAAAGAGCAGCTACTTCTATCAAGAGGCCGCTATGGCGGCTCCGGACAAATATGCGGATGTTCGCGAAAAGATCCGGCAGGCTTTCGATGAATCCTCAAACCGGTACGGCTACCGGAGGATCCATGCGGCCCTGAGGAACGAATCCGTGACCGTATCATAGAAGGTCGTGCGTCGTCTCATGAAAACAGGACAGGCTCACTGTCACAAGCGTAAGGAAGCGGAAATACAACTCCAATAAGGGCGAGATCACCCCTACGGTCCCGAACGAGATAAAGCGCGATTTCCATGCGGATGCGCCGAATCAGAAATGGCTGACGGACATCACGGAATTCTCCATCCCGGCTGGAAAGGTGTATCTGTCTCCGATTATTGACTGCTTTGACGGGCTTCCAGTCGCGTGGACGATTGGAACATCCCCGAACGCTGATCTTGTCAATCAGATGCTGGATGCGGCAATCGAGGCACTGAAACCGGGCGAGTATCCCATCGTCCATTCCGACCGGGGATGCCACTACCGTTGGCCGGGCTGATCCGCTCAATGTCAAAGAAAGGCTGCTCGCCGGATAATTCGGCATGCGAGGGCTTCTTCGGCCGGCTGAAGAACAAGATGTTCTATGGTCGTTTCTGACAGGATGTCTCCATTGACGAGTTCATAAAGATCCTGGATGATTATATGCACTGGTATGCTGAGGAGCGAATAAAGATATCACTTGGAGGGATCAGCCCTATCCAGTACCGGAGACAGCTCGGATTGACCGCATAATTAGTCCAGAAAAACGTCCGCACCCCCTTTTAAGTGTAAATCAATAACGCTGTGTCAGCTGATGCGATAAACAAGCGTGTCACGAAACACTACACTATCATGATTAAACACAAGGAATAAGGTTTTGAGGGTGCCGCTGGATTCCGCATCAGTGGCCGCCGCCCTCCGCAAAATGCAGCCTTGGATCGATTAATGTAAAAGAGCCCCGACTCAGGAACGAAAATCCTGAGCCGGGGTGTTTTTTCTGCTATCTACCAGCACCAAGGCTATGGTTGCACATTCATGATGTACTTATGCTCTTATTGCGTCCTCGTCACACCGTATCGTTATATTGTTACTGATTTCATGAACTGTCACGCAACTGCTTTCACAGGCTGTCACTGATCTGCTCATGTTTGTGTCATTACATTTTTGCAGTTTTCCGCCGGAGAACAAAATCCCCGGCGGGAAAAATCATTATTCATTTTTAGCGGCCAGCATTTCATGCTCAGCCACATAGCTGACCATGTGGTCATCGATAAGACGTTTCTGGTTCTGGTACGCATACATCAGACTCTTATCGCATACGCGGTTAATCATCCTCGGAATACCGGTGGAGATCTGGAACACCCGGTCAATGGCGGTGTCGGTGAAGATATCCTGCCGGCAGCCGGCATACCCCAGATGCGTCTGTATGTATCTTTCACAGTCTGCCCGGTCCAGTGGAGGCAGCGTGCAGTACATATCGATTCTCTGCCGGATTGCTGCATACCGCTGAAGTTTAAGCTTATTATTCCAGAGCTCAGTCTGTCCGACCAGCACCAGCGCCATAGGACTCTCCGAGTCAAAGCGGTAGTTCAGCAGGAAACGGAACTCCTCGAGCATCTCCTTATCCAGGAGGTGGGCTTCATCGAGAACACAGACGACCCGCTTTTTCTGCACACCCTGGATAATCTCGATGGCTTTCTGGAGCTGTCGCTTTGAATCCCCCCGGTAGAATCCGGATTCCATCCCGAGCTGTTTCAGCAGCCCCTTGTAGAACCACTTCGGTGTCAGCTTGGAGTCCGACAGGTACAAAAGAATGTATTCGTCTTTCGGAAGCCGGTCATTGAACTTACGGAGCAGGGTGGATTTCCCGCATCCGGGATCTGCGGTGACCACCGCGAACAGCTTTTTATCTGCGACATAGAGGAGGCGCCCGAGGACATCCTTCATGACCGGATTCTCAAAAAGGCATTCTGTCGGGAGGTCCCTGGCAAACGGCGTGTGGCTCATTCCAAAGAAGGACTCATACATTGCTCCTGTCCCCCTTTCCGTAACCCGCAAATGACAGGGCATCCGCTACAAGCTGCCGGGACTGCTTATGCCGTTCCTCAAGTCCGTCAAGGAGCCTTGAAGTTTCCGGCTTCAGCGGCTGCATTGCGGCAGGCAGTACCGAAGCCTGGTTGCAGTACGAACTGATCCTCAAAGGCTGCGCGGTAAAGGAAGGCATGTGCGGATGGCTGACAATGATAGTTGTCGGATCTGCCGGATCATAAGCGATTCCGACTTTCTGTCCGATGAGGGAAGTTCTGGTCTCATAGCGCTTTCCCCTGAACTGGATACATCCTCCCTGGTCGACAAGACGGAACTCGTGATGGAGAAATGCTTCTGCCACGGTACCGGCATCGATGAAGTTCAGCGGCCGGCTGTCCCGGTTCCATTCCTGAAGAGGGGTGATCCCTTCCGACGGCACTGTCGAGCCAAGACTCCGGTAGTATTCCGCGATTCCTTCATGCGGGTCCTTGTGGTAATACTCCTCAAGATAGAGCGTCCACCTGAAGAATCCGGAGCCCGTTGAGCACCCTGTCCGGTGCAACTGAGCCACCATTCCGTTATTAACTGAGCCACCATTCCGTTATTAACTGAACCACCATTCCGGCGATAACTGAGCCACTTTTGTTTGAGACTCCTACAATGATGACAAACGCAATAGTGTGTTGAGATTCATTCAAAGGAGGTCACAGAAGTGACAAACTACAGAGAAATCCTCCGGCTGAAAAGCCAGGGGTACAGCGAGAGAAATATAGCTCTTGCTGCTTCGTGTTCCCGGAACACTGTTTCCGAAGTATTACAGAGGGCTGAG
>NZ_JBQKGW010000044.1:0-2981 GCF_052118625.1 Porcincola sp. LCP21S3_C12
ATCCGGCAGATTATTTCGCGCCGATTTTGGATTTCTACAGATGTGTCAGTCACTTTAAAAGTAACTGTTTCTGCGAATTGTTTTCCTGACAGAAAAACCCCCGCAAATTAATTGCGGGAGTCTTCTCAGCCGAGGGTGCTGTCATTGATTGCCTGCATCACGATGTCGGCTGTGATCCGGTTGGCCGATTGACTGTGTCCAATCACAAGCGAAGCATTGCAGAGCTTGCTGATTACGCGGGCTGTTCCGTCAGAAGCATTCAGGATCGCTTCAATGGCTGCATCATCAAAAACAGGATCTGCACAGCCTGCCTTTTTCAGTTTCCATTCAATGTAAGCACGTCCTTCTTCTTTTGAGTAGCCGTCAACGTTGTAGTTCATGATGATACGCTGACGGAGCGGTTCATGGATGGAAAGCTGCAGCGTATTATTCAGCTGTGGCAGACCGACCAGAAGAATCACAGCCCGGTCCCGGGAGTCCATCTCAAAGTTGAACAGGATCTTTAGGTCGTTAAGGACAGCATTTTTGATATAGTTCGCTTCATCGATGATGATAACTGGTGTCTTCCTCTTATCCAGGGCAAGGCGGTTGATCTCCTCCTGGATGATGTGAAAGTTTTCAGTCTTCCGGTAGGATGGCTGTGCGCCTAGGGATGCGGCGAGATTCCGGTAGAAATCATTCACCGTAACGGTAGAAAGGCTGGTGTAGATCACCTTATACAGGGAAGGGTTCAGTCCGGCAGACCAGGAACGGACCAGAGTTGTTTTTCCACGACCCGGAGCGCCGGTAAGAAGGCCGAAGCCTTTGGTCCTGGCAAGGTAATCCAGGCGAAATTTCGCCTCCGTATATTCGGTTCCTTCGAAAAGGATCTCTTTGGAGTTCTTTAAAAAGGGATTGAATTCAAGACCATAACGCGCGGTAAGTTCCATCAGTCTTCGCCTCCTGTCAGACGCACCTTGTCCCGTTTTACAGAGGCATTGTCATGCTTGTTGAGAAGGCGGATCGGAGTAAGGGCTCCATCTGCTTCCACAATAAAGATGTCTTTCATATCCGGTGTATAACGGAGGGTGATGCGCTGCTTTGCAAAACGGTAATCGACTTCATACTCCACCTGATCGATCACAATCACAGAATCTGCGGATACCCGGCGCTCGATCTCAAGAAGAAAAGAGGATTCGATCTGTTCATCGGGCAGACGACAGATCAGTTCCGGTTCCTGAAAGAAGCGTTCTTGCGGGGACATTCCTTTCAGAGAGGAATGAGGACGCTGGTTATAGCTTCTGACAAAGGTCAGCAGGCTCCCTCTGAGTTCTTCCAGTGTATGAAAATCCCTCATATCCAGGGATGCCATCCATTGATCCTTCAGAGTGCGGAACCATCTCTCGATCTTGGCCTTCTGTGTGGGTGTATAAGGCCTGCAGTAGCTGATCACAGATCCGATCCGGGCAGCCAGCAGTTCCATCTGCCTGTTCTTATAGGCAGCTCCGTTATCAAAGTTGAAAACCTTCGGCTTGCCGTACTTGGAGACGGCAGACTTCATGACGGACATAAGATTCACAAAGGTATCGTGAAAGAAGATATCCGCGCCAAGAATAAAGCGGCTGGCATCATCAATCAGCGCAATCACATAAACACGATGCTTCTTTCCATCTGAGGTTTTCAGATAGGGACCGGCACTGGAATCACCACACCATACTTCATTGATGTGGGGTCTTTCGTAACGCCGCATATCCTGATTGTTCGTCAGACGTTCCTGTAAGACGAGCTGATTAATGAAACGGCAGACCGTAGATTCTGAGAGCTGGCCGGAGCGGATGCCGCCGTTATCCTGGAGCTGTTTATAGATCGCAGCCGCAGACATCCGGGGATAATGATGCTTGAGATAGATGATCTGCTCCTTGAGGTCTTCATCGATCTTCCGGCTTACACCGCAGTCAGACCGACCGGTAGGAACCAAGGCATCAAATCCGGATTTCCGGTAAGCAAGATACCATTTTTCCAAAGTTCCCGGAGAATAGTGGCGAAGGGAACCATCTGGTGCCTTGATCCCTTTAGCCGAAACGGTACGAAAGTAAGCACTCAGGGATTCATAGTCTTCCTGGGTGCCTGTAATGAGTGGAGCAATCGCTGAATAGCGCATCAGAGCAACTGCCTGTTTCTTTTCCTGTTCCATAAGTCAGGCCTCCTTACTGTTTTTCTTTATTGTAAGGGGCAACAGAGGCGCTGTCGGGTAAGGTTATGTGGTATATGAAAAAAGTTTGTTGACCCGCTGATGTATCTGCATGAACTGCGATGAATAATCCGAAAAACAGGAAAGGATCAGATTGCCCAGAGGAAAGAGGCCAATCCTGAGAGAGCGCAGCTTTTCTCTCCAGCAGAGCCTGTAGTTTCGGAGTATGGATTTGACGTTGTTTTCATCAATGGATGGATTGCTTTCACAGACCATGCTGATGCTACGGCCTTCTTCGTAGTCATTGCAGATCCTTTGCTGGTCGGAAAGAGGGACCTGGGAGTAGGGAACCATGGAGGATAGAAGAAGTGCATGAGTAGTACCGCATTCGGAGCATCTCACCCGGCAGACACGGAGCCGGAGAGTTCCGGAAGGCAGCTTTACGGACCTCCAGTAGTAACCATGAACCGACAAACAGGCCGAATGAGAACAGGAACAGGTCAGCTGGTGAAGCTGAAGGTTAAAAATAACAGAATCATAAAAGGATTGAGAAATCTGATTGCAATCCCCGACAAAAATGGTTATCATGGTATTGTGAATAGACACAGGGTTACCTGTGTATGTGAACAGTAGCAGGCCAGACTTTTCCAGGGTGAGGCCTGCTATTTCTATGTAACAATCATTATGATAACACAAGAGGCACGGCATAAAGCAATCCGATGTAAAATCCATCAGAATAATTTATGCTGTGCCTCTTTTTAATTTGATTGAATGTGGTATGGTTTAGGACCAGATAAAATGCGGGATAACA
>NZ_JBQKGW010000045.1:0-2708 GCF_052118625.1 Porcincola sp. LCP21S3_C12
TGCATATTGCACTGCCTAACGGCCGGATTTGCGGAGCAAATCGGCCTGGTTGCGCCAGCTGTCGGCCGCGATGCGGAGCATAGCGGTCGACTCGGGTTCCTTCCGGCTGAAGCCGGATTTCATCTTTGAGACCAAATCTCCAAACCGCCATAATAAGACTGACCCACCAGTTAAGAAGGTGGAAATAGTTTTATTTAGGAGGTAGCCATGAGATTGGACTACAAAAGCATCATCACAAAGCATTACCTACTACACATGAGCGGTGCTGAGATCGCTGATGAGCTCAATGTCAGCAAATCCGGTGTGAACGGATTCCTGCAGGCATTCAATCGCTCCAGCGAGATCGCGTTTCCGCTCCCAGCCGGGATTACCAATGACGGGATATATGCCCTGGTCTATAGTGATCCCGAAGACACCCGTAAAAGAGACGAGAGTTACGAACTTCCGGACTACGCCGATGTTCATAAACAGATGACCACCCGGAAAAACATGACGCTCGTATACCTCTGGAACAAGTATTCCACCGCATGCTCCAGAGAAGGAAAGAAGGCATACTCATACAGACAGTTCTGCTTCAGGTTCAATACATGGTGTGATGAAAACGATGTATCCCTCGTGATGGAAGCATACAGCGGCCAATCCATGGAGGTCGACTTTGCCGGGAACACTCTGCAGGTAGTGAACCGCCAGACTGGCGAGATACTTCCTGTCGTCGTGTTTGTTGCAATCCTTCCATACAGTGAAAAGATCTACGCCGAAGGAATGATTTCAACGAAGGAGCCTGAGTGGATCAGCGTTAACAATCACGCTCTGGATTTCTTCGGAGGCGTCCCGGCAATCGTTGTTCCGGATAACTGCAAGCAGGCAGTGATCGCCAACAAGGACTGGATCGATCCGGAGCTCAACAAAGACTATGCGGAATGGGCAGAGCACAATGGGACAGCTATCCTCCCCGCGAAGGTCAAACACCCAAGATACAAGAACCATGTCGAGGGAGCTGTAAAGATTCTCGAGGAAGGGCTGTTCCACATCCTTGAAGAAAGGCAGTACTTCAGCCTGGATGACCTGAACGAGGATCTCTGGGAAGAGCTTGACAAGCTTAATGAGCAGCCTTTTAAGAATAAGGAGCACAATCGGAACTACTACTGGGAAGAAGAGAAACATGATCTGATGCCCCTTCCCTCCGTGCATTACGAGTACACGGAAAGGAAGATGGCACGTGTATCAAGCGACTTCCATGTACGCTTTGACAATGCTTATTATAGCGTAGACAAAGCTTATCTACATAAAGATGTGCTCATAAGGGCTACTACAACAACCGTCAGGATCTACAGCAGAGGAGGCGAATTCATCTGCGAGCATGAAAGGGCCCGCTATAAAGGTCAGCATGTGACAGATGTACGGCATCTGCCCAAGCACTTTTCCTCATACCGTTCGTGGAACGGTCCGTACTTTATCGGACAGGCTATGGAAGTCGGTCAGAACACTGTAAAAGTCATCAAGCAGGTGCTTGCAAGCAGAAAACTGGAAGTCCAGACATACCGTTTGTGCGTGGGCCTTCTTGGTTACAAAGACCGATACAGCAAAGAGGTCCTGGAGGAATGCTGCCGCAGAGCTCTGGAGCTTAACCGGCCGTATTACTCTTTTATCAAGAATACGATAGGCGCTGTAGCTGATGAACTCGGTGTACATCCTGACACTGTTTCCCCCAAAGAGGCTGAACCTGAAAGAGGCGGAATACCAAGACCAGGCAGGGCATCTGATCTCGATACACTCCTTAACAGAAGCAAAAGTCTTCTGGATGAAGGTCATCCTGAAGACAGCAATACTGCGGACGGAAAGGAGGAAGCCTGATGAAAAAGCCAACTACACAGCCGATAGACCCTATCATTGATCAGCTTCTTGCCATCGGCTTGAAGAAGACCGCAGAGTCACTTGAGAACCTGTACAACAGTCCGGAATTCCTGAATCTTGACCGCGTAGAACTTATCTCACGGCTGGTTGAACCGGAGTATACCACGACTACCAACCGGCGATATCTGTCCAGGCTGAAACTCGCACATCTGTCCGGATGCCCTCAGGAACTGAACAGCTGCACTGATTCCAGTGAACGCAGCTACATGCCGGAAGGCGTGGTAAAAACACTCAGTTCCGGGAACTTTATCCGCAATGGGATGAATATATGCATCCTGGGAGCCTCAGACAGTGGCAAGACCTATCTTGCAAAAGCCCTTGGGATCTCAGCCTGCAGTAAGTTCTCTGTAGAGTACTATGATACTGAGGAGCTGATAGAGCAGCTCAGCGATGTCAAGGTACAGAGCTTAAAAGATTACAACAAACGCAAGAAGCATCTGTGCAAGCTGGATCTGCTGATCCTGGATGACTTTCTGCTTCATACGATTACGGATGAGGACCAGATCAAAGTACTGCATCAGCTGCTCAATAAGAGAGCCGAAGCGCTAAAGAGCACCATCGTTTGCTCACAGCGCATGCCGAAGAACTGGAAAGCCATGATAAAAGACGATCCAATCGCCGCCGATGCTATCGAAAAGAGAGCAACCAAACACTATACTGTGATGATTCAATCCAAAACGGATGAATGATCACACTCATAAACAGTCCTGACCGGCTCCGCCAGCCGACCGTTCAATAACCGCGCCGCGACCGGTGGTCAACGCATCAGCGACCGCCGGCGCCCGCAAAATGCA
>NZ_JBQKGW010000046.1:0-2646 GCF_052118625.1 Porcincola sp. LCP21S3_C12
GGCATAAAGCAATCCGATGTAAAATCCATCAGAATAATTTATGCTGTGCCTCTTTTTAATTTGATTGAATGTGGTATGGTTTAGGACCAGATAAAATGCGGGATAACAACCAGCCATGCGATAGCAAGGGTCATAAGCCTGATTAACGTCTCGAAGCATTACTACTGTGTCGATATAGATATCAAGGGATTCTTTGATAATGTCGACCATGGCAAGCTGTTAAAGCAGATTTGGACACTTGGAATAAGAGATAAAAGGCTCATCTGCATCATCAGCAAGATATTGAAATCAGAAATAGTCGGTGAGGGTGTGCCAACGAAAGGCACCCCGCAAGGGGGCATTATCAGTCCACTGCTTTCCCTCATTGTGCTGAATGAACTTGACTGGTGGGCGAGCAATCAGTGGGAAACATTCACTCCCAACAAGGTGAAACTGTCTCCCGCGTTTCGCTGTTATCTCAGGGATTATCGAAACCTGAAGGGCGGATTTATTGTTCGCTATGCAGATGACTTCAAAATCATGTGCAGGACTTATGAGGAGGCCCAAAGATGGTATTACGCTACTGTGGACTTTCTCAAGACAAGGCTGAAGCTGGATATCAGTCCGGAAAAATCCAAAGTCGTAAACCTGCGCAAGAACTCGTCCACTTATCTTGGGTTCAAAATTAAGGTCGTTCCGAATGGCAGAGCCAGGTATGGATACGTAGCAAAAACGGATATGAGCGACAAGGCGATGATGAAAGTCAAAGCCAACCTAAAGAGAAAGATTATTGACATCCAATACTGTACTGTTGAGAAGAAAGTGAATGCTTACAACTCGGCGGTGTATGGAATTCAGGGGTACTACAGTTTAGCAACTAATGTTTATAACAACCTGACGGATGTGAATTACGCTCTCTTACCAGCCCTGCGCATACGGCTGTATAACCGCGGTCATACTGTTTTGTTCAGAGACACAAGCAAGGAATTCAAACTCAAGGCTGTTGGCATCAAAGATGATACCAAAATTCTCGTAATAAAGGATATTCCGCTGCTTCCAATCACAGCTGTGCACCATCGAAGCCCTATGAACTTCTCACAGGACATATCGAATTACACAGTGGAAGGACGGAAAAAGGTTCACAACGACATCACGGTGGTAAATAGTGTCGAGCTGGGTGCACTTGCCGCAATCCGCGACCCAAATGAAACCATAGAGTTTAATGACAACATGATTTCAGCTTTTATCGTTCAGCGGGGCGGGTGCTATGTCACTGGCGAGAAACTTCGTTTTCCACGAGTCAGGGCAATTCGCAAGAGCCCTAAATCTCGAGGCGGAACGGACAAACATTCCAACATTGCACTTTTGAGTCTTGACATATGGGATGCACTTTTTACCGAAGACAGCATTATTGCGAGACAGCTTACAGATAAGTATCATTTTGACTCTGCTCAGACAGAACGGTTCAATCGCCTCAGACGTAGCTACGGGTACCGTGCTATTTAAGATAATCTATCGATTTACTGTTGCATGATGGAACGCCGTATGACCTGAAAAGGTCACGTACGGTGTGGGACAGGGGAAAAGGCGGAGATTAGCTCAAAGCCTTACCTATTGTCATAGCTTTATCAGAAGCTGGGCGGCTATCTGGAGCTGAACGGTTTTAAGGTACTTGCCTTCAATCTGGTCGATATGGATGATTCTGACTGCTACAACCCCTTTGCTTACATTCGGTCGGACAACGACATCATCAAGCTGGTCACCAACATGATGAGCAACACAAAACCAAAGGGCTCCAGTTCTTCTGACCCGTTCTGGGACAATGCTTTGTCTCTGTACCTTCAGGCAATCATGTCCTATGTCTGGTATGAGTGCCCGAAGATGGGAAAGAATGCGACGATCCGCGAGATGATGGACATCCTGACCAAGGCAAAGGTGGCGGAGAAATCCGGAGACCTGTCGGAGCTGGACCGCATGATGAATGTGCTTCCGGATGACCATCCTGCAAAGATTGCTTATCTGAAAGTAGCGAGCGGCGCTAAGGATACCATCCGGTCCATCATCATATCGGCCCATGCGAGACTGGCCTACCTGCAGAATCCCAAGGTGCTGAAGATTCTGGACCATGATGACATGAACATCCGGGCAATCGGGGAAGGAATCTATCAGAATCCTGCACGAAAGACCGCATTGTTCTGCATCATTCCGGACAATGACAAGTCCTATAACTTTCTAATCGGTATGCTTTACACGCAGATCTTCCAAGAACTCTATTACGTGGCGGACTTCCAGTACGGCGGGTCTCTCCCAATTCCGGTCGCTTTCTGGCTCGATGAGTTTGCCAATGTTGCCCTTCCGGACGGCTTCACGGAGATCATCGCCACCATGCGAAGCAGGAACATTTCTGCAAATATCATTCTGCAGAATAAAGCACAGCTGCAGGCACTCTTCAAGGATACCTGGCAGGCAATCATCGGCAACTGCGATACCATGATCTACCTTGGCGGAAATGAACCGGAGACCCATAAGTACATGACGGAGATGCTGGGCAAGTATACTGTTGTCCGGCAAATTAAATGATGTCCCATCCGGCAGATTATTTCGCGCCGATTTTGGATTTCTACAGATGTGTCAGTCACTTTAAAAGTAACTGTTTCTGCGAATTGT
>NZ_JBQKGW010000047.1:0-2434 GCF_052118625.1 Porcincola sp. LCP21S3_C12
GGTAAACGCGGAAGACCACGAAAAAATAAACAAGTGGTCAAAGAGGAGTCGGAAACTTAACTGACTCCTCACTTCGCGGAGTTTTTAGTACAAACAGAATTTAAACTCAGAATACTATCTGAGCAGATTTATTTTCTCTGAAGAAAAGAAATAAGTTATTCCTATCATAATATTTCAAATACTTTGCTGTATTATTCTTATTTTTCATATAGAAAGTAGATGGCATCAGGATAATCTTGTTCTTAAAATTCTTTAATATTATATTCCTTAATTTTTCTTGATCGAAATATTGATCGCCAAAATTTCCTCCACCTTGAATAACGATTACGTCATCATTCAAAACAATTTTCTTAATATCATTAAAATATTTAAAAAAATCATTTTCACTTATCGCAAGAAATGATGTATTATTGGACAAATATTTTCTCAGAAATCGTTCTTCTGCGAATCCAATAGCCACATCGCCCAAATTATCGTACTCTGGTACTCCTGCTAAAATAATCTTATGCTTACCACTGTATTCTTTAAGCTGTTCACGGAATTTATTATCATTATACAGAAGTCTTTTAATTTGACTTTTATGTTTAGACGTTTTAACCCTGCTAATAACGTTATTTCCAATAGGCGAGATTATTTTTAATAGTATTCTATTTTTACTGTATATTGCATACATATATGAATACTTCGGATCCGTAAAATTCTCGTGATTTCTTTTGTATGCAGATTCGGCATTATTTACATATTTATTGAATATTTTCTTGTCTTGTTTATAGAATCTCGAAGTATCGTTCCTTTCATATTTGAATTTAGGATAATACGAAAGTACAAGTTCCATAATTTTCGTATTTTGAAGTGAAATAAGATCCTCGTAATGCTTTTGCATATAATCTAGTCTAGAGAATTCTGCTTCAAAATAATCTAATATGTTCTTTCTTTTATAATTGCGCGCAATAGAATTATTTCTTACATAATAATGATATTTCGGTTGCTCAGATATTGAAATACTTGCCGAATGTGCAAAAAGTATATGCATGATAAAAATATCTTCATAATTTTTGCCTTCAGGGAATCTGATGTTGTTAAACAAAGAAATTTTATAAAGCTTATCCCATGCATGACTATGAATTTTAACATCTTCAGTAAGTAGTCGAAGTGCTGTAAATGTATCGTACGTTTCTACCTTATTACTTATCCAGCCTTTGGTAGTAATAATATCCCTAGTATCTGTCGAATTATAACTACTTACTATCGATATGTCACTATCTTTCTCTATCGACATCTTTACCATAAATTCGACATAGTCGGGTTCAACCCAATCATCTGAGTCAATAAAACAGATATATTGTCCAGATGCTATATCTATACCTGTATTGCGTGCCACAGATAAGCCCTTGTTATTTTGGTCTATTAATCTTATTCTTGAGTCATTTTCAGCATAGTCTTGACATATCTTCAAACTGTTATCCGTAGACCCATCATTTACTAAAACGATATCCAGATTTTGATACGATTGTAATACTATACTGTCAAGACATCTTGAAAGATATTTTTCCACATTATAAACTGGAACAATAACGCTTACCTTCGGTTCATTCATACTTTCTTCCTCAATACGGATATTCGTTTTCCTCAATTAAGGCTTCCTTGATGCTTCTTAAATACCCGTCCTTATATTTTTCGTCAGGTTCTAGATACCCTCCTTCAGCCCATTCATTCCAAGCAAATATAAATATATAATCTTTGTTACAGACATCCCTTGTCTTTCGTATAAGTTTTTTAAAATAATACTTGAATTTTTGTGGGTCTGCATTTAAGACTAGACTTCCTCTTTTCCCTTTTCTTGGAGTATTGTCCCAGTCAACAAAAGCGCCAGGAAATAAATTATCATCCAGTTCTTGTGATAAAATACATTTCCAAAGCCTATCATAATCGAACTTTACAAGTTCTTTCTTTTTCAGGTGAATATAGATATGCAATTTTGTTTGCAAAAATGTAGATATTTTTACCTTGCAATTCTGTATGGCTGCATTGCATTGCTTATATTCTTGCATTCTTGAAAATGTGGGCTCGAATTCAATTCCATAGTCAAAGTATTCTTTATGTGATTTTTTATCATAGTAAAAATAAGGGTGTTGATACAGAAAAGTAATACCTTTATGGCCAGCTTTTATAGCTTCATTGTTCCAAAAATCCAAAGTTTCCTTTAATGGGCCAATCAGAGACGGATAATAAATAACCAGTACAGGTTTTCCGTCTATTTTTATATATCGGTCATCATTAAAGAAGGATAAAAAGTAATCGATATGTTTTTTCCAGTCACTTCTTGTTATCCCGCATTTTATCTGGTCCTAAACCATACCACATTCAATCAAATTAAAAAGAGGCACAGCATAAATTATTCTGATGGATTTTACATCGGATTGCTTTATGCCGT
>NZ_JBQKGW010000048.1:0-2375 GCF_052118625.1 Porcincola sp. LCP21S3_C12
CTAATTATATGCATCTCAGAACGGAATTGCATCTGAAATATTAAAAAAAGAAAGCTTTTTAAGTTGCAGTAGAATTTACTTCTGCACTGGAATTTACTTTTTCAATTCACGTTTTTTTATTTTTTTATTTTTCGGTTTTGGGGATTGTAAAACTAATACAATTAACAGAAGAGGCTGCTCTTAGTTCGGGGAACAGCCTCTGTTCTTCCGAAAAACAGCTACTGTTCCCTAATTTTACTATAAAACTTATAATCAGTTATACTCTTGCCACGCCAGACTCTCTGGCAGCCTGTGCAACCGCACGCGCAACAGCATCTTTCACGCGAGGATCAAATGCATGCGGAAGGATATAATCGGCATTCAGTTCGTCATCAGAAACGCAGCCTGCAATAGCTTTTGCAGCTGCAATCTTCATCTCTTCATTGATTCGAGTTGCTCTTACATCAAGCGCCCCACGGAATATTCCTGGAAACGCGAGAACATTGTTTACCTGGTTTGGAAAATCCGATCTTCCGGTTGAAACAACAGCAGCTCCTCCAGCCTTCGCCTCATCAGGCATGATCTCCGGAACAGGGTTTGCACACGCAAAGATGATTGGATCCTTGGCCATGCTTTTAACCATTTCTTTTGTAAGTGTCCCTGGCGCCGACACACCGATAAATACATCGGCACCCTTGATCACATCCGCAAGGGAACCTGCCACGCGGTCCCTGTTGGTGATTTTTGCCATTTCCTTCTTGATTGGATTCAGGCCTTCCCGCCCCTCATAGATTGCTCCCTTCCGGTCTGTCATGATCACGTTTTTCAGACCCATTTCAATCAGAAGACGAATAATGGCAATTCCTGCAGCGCCGGCTCCACTTGTGACAATTCGAACATCCTCGATTTTCTTTCCGACAAGCTTCAGCGCATTCATCATACCAGCGAGTGTGATAACCGCTGTCCCATGCTGATCATCATGAAATACGGGAATATCGCAGACAGCCTGAAGACGCTGCTCAATCTCAAAGCATCTGGGAGCACTGATATCTTCCAGATTAATACCGCCAAAGGAGCCGGCAAGGAGGCTGACTGTCTTAACAATATCATCCGGATCCTTGCTTCTGACACACAGCGGGATGGCATCAACGTCCCCAAAAGCTTTGAACAGAACACACTTTCCCTCCATAACAGGCATTCCCGCTTCCGGACCGATATCCCCAAGTCCCAGAACAGCTGTTCCATCTGTTACAACGGCGACAGTATTCCATCTTCTGGTCAGATTGAAGCTTTCCTCAGGATGCTTTTGAATTTCCAGGCACGGTGCCGCAACGCCAGGTGTATATGCAAGTGAAAGAGCCTCACTCGAGTCAACTTTAGCCCTTGGTGTAACCTCTATCTTCCCTCTCCACTCTCTGTGAAGTCTAAGTGATTCAGCAGCATAATCCATATGGTACCTCCATTCACATATTATTGATCTCTATATGCTGAGTTTTATTCGAGCAACGTCATTATAAATCGAGTACAATTAATTGTCTACTATGATAATTTCGTGTCAATCTTTCAGGATTGTTAATATCTTGCAAACATTTTTACAAAACATTTTTCTTTTTTGCTCGCTTTCTGCTTCAGAAAATCCTGGTTTGCTGAGAGCACCTCCTCGTAATTCTCGTTTCCCGCATATCGCTTAACCAGTCCTTTGATGGCACTGTCGAGCTGACTAGCTCCTGCACCTTATTCATTCCATATGCAAACTTCTCATCGTAATCCATTGCTGGCACTACACCAATCTTTGCTGTCATCCCCGGACTCCTTTGCAATTAAAAATGCGTCTGCTTTTCAGCAGGCGCATCAGTGTCTTACCATATTTATTTCATGGACGCGGATATCTGTACTGTTCTCTTCATCTTTCGCCGTTCTTCCGGCGTTGCTTTCTTGTACCAACTCCTGATGCGTTTTGCGCCGCCGAGCGGACACCGGTGCGTTTGCCAGCGGACATGCGGCGGCGGCAACGAAGACAGCAACATCCATGCGGACTATTTCGATCCAGCCCGAGCTGGCAGCCGTCTGCCGGAAAATCTCAGCAGACAAGAAACGGCGATCCCTGATGTATGGGTTCCGTACATATCACTTTTTCTGTGATGATGATGGCAGGCGCGTCAGCTATGACGCGTATCGTATCTATCTCGAACGTCACACGAAGAACCTTCTTGGGCGTCAGCTGTCCCCGCACGCGCTCCGGCATACCCATGTGGCCATGCTTGCCAAATCCGGTGTTCCACTTGTGAAGAATCCGGAGCCCGTTGAGCACCCTGTCCGGTGCAACTGAGCCACCATTCCGTTATTAACTGAGCCACCATTCCGGCGATAACTGAGCCACTTTTGTTTGAGACTCC
>NZ_JBQKGW010000049.1:0-2283 GCF_052118625.1 Porcincola sp. LCP21S3_C12
GACCATTGATTAATAAAAAATTGAAATTGATGTCAGAATTAACAGAGCATACCTTGGCAAATGAAATAGAAGCTCCACATGAGATTTTAAGAAAATAGGCAAGTCAAATTCCAGTTTTATGCCTTGGCTTTTGATAGATAACGTTTCACAGAAGGTGAACGGATTTAGATATGTTTCCGCAAACAGAGGCGAATTTTCGATATGTTCCTACAGACAGTCGGGCAGCATGATTATATTTTCCATTGTCTCGGGGCACGTCGAGACCGCCGCTCTGCTAATTCGGCAGAACTAGAAAAGGCCCGTAAAAGCCCGTGTTTAAGCCATTTCTTCGGCATCAGTCTTTCTGAAAAGAGGCCGGTGCCGCTTTTTCTTTTGGAAAAAATGTGAATATTGCTCTGGCGTGACCGTGGAAAGGTTATTTTGATGAATTTCTGTCGGGCGAGACTGTGACTTTGCTATTTTCAGGGGGCGAGACTGTAGGAAGGCTATTTTTCGGAAGTCGAGACGGTGGGAAAGCAATTTGAGGCTGCGGAGGATTGATGCATCAATACAACCGAGCTTGCTGAACAGATCCAGCAGCTCAGAGAAAGAAAAAACGAGATTGAGACCACAAAGTCGGAACGGAAGCGTGACGAAGAACGGGTTGTTGCTTTGCGGGAATCCGTCGAGAAAGCAAAGGATAAGGTGCTCGCCTATGATGAGCAGCTGGTGCGGAATTTTATCGAGGAGATCAGAGTCTTTCCAGACAAGCTCACCATCACGGTGAAAGGTGGCGTTAAGGAAGACATTACAATTTAACGATGAGAATAGTTTATTCCGCCTCGGGATGCCGGGGCAGTTTTTTTATGGAAGAAAGAAACACCTGATGTTATCATATTACATAAACATTATGCGAAAATGAGGCTGTGGATAAAAAATAGATGTATCTACTTAATAAACTTTCCGCAAGAGTTGACCTGCAGAAAAAATCGGAAGTTGTAGGAGAAAATTTTTAATGAATATAACAGTTTATCTTGGGGCAAACGAAGGAAATGACCCATGCTTACGAAAAGCAGTTGAGGAATTGGGAGCATGGATTGGGAACAGTGGAAATGCACTTGTTTACGGTGGTTCTAAAGGTGGTTTAATGGGAGCATTGGCAGACAGTGTATTGAAGGCAGGCGGTGATGTTACGGGTGTTGAGCCGAATTTTTTTATTGAAAATGAGTTTCAACATGATGGACTGACAAAACTGATTGCGACTAAGGATATGTCTGAGAGAAAAAACAAAATGATTGAGTTAGGAGAAGCCTTTATTGCCTTCCCGGGCGGCACGGGAACATTGGAGGAAATTGCAGAGGTAATGTCGAAGGTGTCTTTGAAACACCTGGAGGCACCCTGCATTCTCTACAACCTGAACGGTTACTACGATGATTTGAAAGCACTTCTAAATCATATGATTGAAAAAGGATTATCTTCTAACGAGCGACAGGAGGGAATCTTTTTTGTTGAAAATCTGGATGATATAAAGCGAATCTTGAGACGGGCATAACTTATATTTGCACAGTAAAATCTATCTTTATCATGAAAGGACTTCATCTGATTCATATGCAGGAGAAAGCTCTCGGCTTTTCCTTTGATGAGGAAATTTGAACTTTGGAGTGAAGCGATGATGAAAAAGATCGTGGATTGGTGGCGGGAGAATGGTAAAATAAGGACATATTCCAATTAAAAATCGAATCATCAGAAGTATGGAGGGATTACAAATTATGAATGTGATCACAAAGGTATTGTCAGTTCTTGTAGCACTGGAATTTCTGTACATCTTTTATCTGGAGACGCTGGCGACGACTTCCGAAAAGACGTCCAGCGTGTTCGGCATGACGACCGAGGAGCTCAGCCAGAAGAATGTGAAGGTTCTGTTCAAAAACCAGGGCGTCTATAATGGCCTGCTCTCCGTGCTGATTCTGCTGGCTGTATTCGCATTTGCCAGCAAAGCAGCCGTTGTCATTCTGATGGCGTACATCGTGGCGGTTGCTCTGTACGGAAGCCTGACCAGCAATCCGAAGATTATCCTGATGCAGGGCGGACTGGCCATCCTGACGCTGATCTCCTGCATCTTCTGAGCGGTACTGTATACAGGTTCTTTAATCCCCCGTGGGGATTACACCCCGTGTGGAATAACAGTAAAAAGTATCCTCAACTGTAAAACGAGATGCAACCCCTCTCGTTCTGGCCTGAGGCCATAATGGTTACTAATCAAATACCTGCCGGGAGGTTGCATCCCGGCTTGCAAAGAGATCA
>NZ_JBQKGW010000050.1:0-2230 GCF_052118625.1 Porcincola sp. LCP21S3_C12
GTAAACGCGGAAGACCACGAAAAAATAAACAAGTGGTCAAAGAGGAGTCGGAAACTTAACTGACTCCTCACTTCGCGGAGTTTTTAGTACAAACAGAATTTAAACTCAGAAGAAAAAGAAAAATTATTCAATTCAATTATTGTTGCGGGAATCTTATTGTCAATTACTAGCCTCTATTCAACGATACAGAATATTGCAGCTCTGGCTAATGTAGGATCGGTATTCTATTGGAGAGAGCTTACAGGAAATGGAAACTATTGTGCAACTTTAGCACTAGTGCTACTACTAACTTATCCATTCAGTGAACATTCATTCTCTCAGAGCTTCAAGAGAATTTCTTTGATTATTTGCTTGATAGAATTCATTATCACACTTTCAAGAACAAATATAATGCTGTTTATTGTCTTCTTTCTATGTGTAATATGGAACCGAAATCTGGGCAATAAGATTGTCAGGCACCTTCCAAAAATAGCAGTGATCATTATAGGATTTTTTTTGATAACGAAGTCCCTACTTCCAAACAATATTGTAGGAGATTATGTAACAAAACTATTTAATTCTTTTACTGAAGTATCCGCAAATGGCGATTGGTATAATTCAGTGATGATTCAGAATCACTGGAGAGGGTATGAAACCCATTGTGCGTTAAAGGAGTGGGAGAACTATAATTTAGTTTCACAGTTTATTGGAAGAGGTTTCGGAAAGCGCATCTTAGTAGGACCTTATGCATTTACTTTGTTAAAGCAGTTGAATAGTGATGGGACACCTGCTACTACCATTGCGGTTTTGCATAATGGATACTCGACTATGCTAATTAAATTGGGAGCAGTTGGGGTTGCATTATACCTGGCCTATTATATTATCCTGGTTTCAAACGGAGCGATAGCAAGTAAAAACAAAAGTGTTGACCGTTATAGCGCACGCCTGTTTTTAGGATGCGGATTGTTTCTACTAATTGTGACATATTTTTTGAATGGATTATATAAAGATGGATGTCCCTTTTATCCAATAATCATAATGGTAGGATACTTTTCTTATATAATAAAAGAAGAAAGAAGAACGGCATGTTCGATAAAATTAAAATAAAGATTAAATTCGAACTTATGAAGATCAGATGGAAGCAAAAAAATAAAAACAATTTCACTGCTCCTAAGCACCTATGTGATGTGTCCAAAATCGAGATTGGCGATTATACATATGGTGGAATAGATGCTGAATCATTTGGCTGTGAAAATGCTCATCTTACAATAGGTAAATTCTGCTCAATAGCTCAAAATGTAAGATTTATTCTTGATGGAGAACATAATTATAAGAATGTATCAACATATCCTTTTAAGGTGCGATTTGGAATAGAACGAGTCGAGGCCTTATGCCGTGGACCGATAATAATCGAGGATGATGTGTGGATTGGTGAGAGATCCGTTATCTTATCTGGAGTACATATTGGAAAAGGTGCAGTTATAGGAGCGGGAAGTGTGGTTAGAAAAGATGTGCCGCCGTATGCTATCTACGTTGGAGATAAAGTAACAAAGTATAGATTCTCACATCGGATAATAGAAAAGTTAAAAAGCATAGACTATTCAAATATCAATAGCAAAAATTTTGACAAGTATGCGAACTACCTATACCAGGAAATTGACGAAAATAATATTGATGAAATAGTCAGTAAAATTAATGGCATTTAATTGCAAAAGTGAATTTGGGAGATCAATTATGAAAACCATTGCGTTTTATTTACCTCAGTTTCATGAAACCCCAGAAAATAATAAGTGGTGGGGAAAGGGCTTCACAGAGTGGACGAATATGAAAAAGGCGAAGCCACTATTTGAAGGGCATTATCAGCCTCGTGTACCATTGAACAAAAACTATTATGATCTTAGTAATCCCAACACTATTCGATGGCAAGCAGAACTAGCGAAAGAAAACGGAATATATGGATTCTGTTTATACCATTACTGGTTCAATGGTAAACTCCTTTTGCAGAAACCCGTAGAACTATTACGAGATAATAAAGATATAGATATTCATTATTGTTTGTGCTGGGCAAATGAAAACTGGACTAATGGCTGGGTGTCTGATAAGGCGAACATCCTTATTGAGCATAATTTTAATGATAGAAGTTGTTGTCCGGCAAATTAAATGATGTCCCATCCGGCAGATTATTTCGCGCCGATTTTGGATTTCTACAGATGTGTCAGTCACTTTAAAAGTAACTGTTTCTGCGAATTGT
>NZ_JBQKGW010000051.1:0-2088 GCF_052118625.1 Porcincola sp. LCP21S3_C12
CGGATCAGATTCCATCCATTTCATCGAATTCGAAGCAGCGTAACCTCTCTCCGCGGGTATCCAAAGTTGTTCGTGATTTTGGGAGAGGCTTTGTTGAGCAGACACTAATTAACTGTAATCCATTAGGATTTAGCTGATATATTTTATCACACACCTCTTCAATGTACTTTCTATCGTGAGAAATGCTAATGACAGCCCCTGGAAATTCTCGGAGCATTTTTCTTATTACCGGGCCGGATAATGGTGAAAAATTTCTTGTAGGCTCATCCAGAATAAGAACATTCGCACCACTTAAACTCATCCTCAAAAGAAGCACTTTCGCCTTTTGTCCACCAGACAACTCCCGAATAGGATGCTCCATTTCATCTGGCGTGTATTTAAGTGAACCTAGGTATGTTCTAATTCTTGTACGCTCTTCTTTATCTCCTGTTTTATCAAGGTAATCAACCGGCGTAACAGATAGCTCCAACAAATCTTCATAATTTTGGGGCATATATTCTGCTTTAATATCATTCCGATTCATAAGTTCTTCCGCTATCTTTTTTAGAAGAGTCGTTTTTCCTGCCCCGTTGGCTCCTATAATACAGATTTTCTCTGATCCTTTTATTTTCAAATAAATTCCTTCTGCCAAAAATCTTTTGCGATCTGGAGTCATTAGCTTTGAAAGTTCATATTCTATGACCGTTTTCCCTGTTGGAATGTATGCGTTTTTATCTCCTAATTTAAAAAAGATTGCTTCTTCCTGCTCCGGCATTTGCGTCATATTTTCGTCTTCACTTTCAAATCTCCGCCCCATAGCCTTAACTGTGTGCATTTTGTCCTTCAAATTCTTTGCCACCGACGGCGCTTGTCTGGAACAATTTGCTAATGCGCTTTGCACACTCTGAGACACTCTTTGATATTTCTCATCTCGAATCTTTTTTTCCCTACGGTCACATAGTGCCCTCTGTTCTTGAAGTTCAAATTTATGAAGCCGTTCCTCCACATAGTTTCTATAGGGAAGCTTGGCCACGGTATATCTCGCTTCTGTTTTTCGCTTAATCTGCTCGATATGTATTACCATGTTGGCGGTACGCTCTATCAATGTTTCATCGTGTGAAATAAAAAGCACAATATGCTTCCATTCATTTATGGTTTTTTCCAGTAATGTAAGCGTCGCAATGTCAATATCATTTGAAGGTTCGTCTAACAATAGCACAGAAACATCGCGAATAAAAAGCCGCATGAGTTGTACCTTGACTTTTTCTCCTCCTGAAAGGCTCCCCATCATCTGACTACTGTAGAAAAAATCATTTTTTATTCCAAATTTCCCTGCAATAACAGACAGTTCTTTTGGCGTTTTCTCCCAGAATATTTCTTCCTCAGAAAAATATTCGTATACGGTTTTTTTCTTATCTTCATCGGGCATCTCTTGCGGAAGGTAACCAAGACGTTCGTTTCCCATTATTCTTTCCCCATCCGCTTCTATATAGTTTTCTATAAGCGATGGATCATATATCCACTTCATTAATGTTGATTTTCCGTTCCCTTCTTCTCCAATGATAACTGCTTTATCTCCATCATTTAGCACAAGGTTGAAATCATCAAGAATTACTCTCAGGTCTTTTTTATGTGTTAAATTTAATTTCTTTATCTGTAACATAAAGTTCCTCCTTTTCGAAACACGAGTCAATTATTTTTGTACACACAAAAACGAGCCTTTTTTGCATATGCAAAAATAGGCTCGCTAAATAGACCTTTATTACTTTCCCTAAGGAAAAGCAAAGGAAATGCCTCTTGCGATAATCCAACTTAAGCGTACACAAAAATAAACCTATTTTCTACAGGCTCAATAACTATATGTGTCTTACTTAAATTAAATTATCTATTAATCATTTCCTCACCTTACACGGAATGTGCCTTCCTTTTTTCTAATGACAATACTATCATACTGTATTTTTTTGTCAACACATTCCACCTTATAGATGCGCAAATTCTGATTCTTAATATATGAGTAGAGGCTTTCATAGTCTCTGCTCTTTCTTTATGATGAAGGTGATTGGTCTGACGTAATTTCCGATTGGGACACCACGCCCGAAGTTAAATGTG
>NZ_JBQKGW010000052.1:0-1991 GCF_052118625.1 Porcincola sp. LCP21S3_C12
TCTGAGTTTAAATTCTGTTTGTACTAAAAACTCCGCGAAGTGAGGAGTCAGTTAAGTTTCCGACTCCTCTTTGACCACTTGTTTATTTTTTCGTGGTCTTCCGCGTTTACCTTTGTTGGTCTTTCTGACAACGTATTCCGGAGCACAGCCTTCCGGGATATCAATGTCGAAAGCTTCACTGATTGCGACCTGCCTTCCAACGAAAGGAGTGATGTAAGCCACTGTATTCGGATGCTCGATATACCGGATCGGGCGCATCTCATTCAGGATGTCTGAAACGGAATGGAACTGATCTGAGAGCTTTGCCTTGCGGATATAGCTCAGATAGCTTCCGATGATCTGCGATACAAACAGAATAAACAACCGGCCGGCTTTACCGGATTCCGATGAATTCCTCTGTCTGTCGGCGCCCATGATGCCTTTCATCATTGCAAAGTACTTCTCCTGTTCGTCACGAAGCAGGTAATGATGATGCGCTTCAATCGGTGTCAGCTTCATTCCATGTGTGATGTTGGCGAAGAAACCTGCAGTCCGTCGTGCCTGATTAACCTTCTTCTGGTTCAGAGAAAAGCTTTTCAGAACCCTCGTGACCGGATCATAGTCCAGCTTGAAAAAGTTGTAAGCCCGGTGGATTGTCTGGTCATCGTCCAAAGGAGTCTGGTCTTTCTGAATCACTGTAAGGGCTGCCTGCTGATTCCGGACATTGATATCGATGTCCAGTATCTCCTGGCCTCTTCGTATCGGATCGAAGTACAGATTGATCTCCAGACGTTCGGATTTCTTTACGTTGTCACGCTTTCCTTCAATCTGGTAATCGATATCATACTGTTTATAGTAAAAACGTTCATCCGGTGCGACCTCCATCCCATCCGGATGGGCTCCGAAGTTACCGAAAGCCTGGATCTTGTCGAGGATAAGTTTCTGTCCGACCTTGGCGCCCATGATCATCCGCTGACCTTTATCGATATACATCTCAAGGTTCCGGACTGATTCGTATCCACGGTCTGTAATCAGAACGATATCTCTGAATCCAGCCTGTTCAAGGTCATTGAGGATTGTCTCAAGGCTTCTTGAATCAGGTGTATTTCCCGCAAAAGTACGATAGTACACCGGCATGTGATGATCAAGCGTATAGACCACAACTTCCAGAGTCTGCGGAAGAGGAAGATGGTCCTTGTTCTTCCCATAGTGGATGTCCGCAAGGCTGCTTCCCCATGCTGAACGACTTGTGGAATCGACTGCGCAGAGTTCCTGTTTGCTGAGCCTTTTTGCCCGAAGCCTTAGCAGAGCCATACGGTCCTGTTCTGTAATCTTCTGAGTCAGTGCAGTAATGTAGGGAGATGAAAGCTCGCCCTGGTATGGTGTTTTGGCGATTCGCTGCCATGCAGCCAGTTGATGATAGGTTCCCTTTCCTGACATAGGAAAGTAAGCCAGCGTCAGCACAGCATTGACCTTTTCAAGGTCATTGTCAAAGACGGCCATCAGGTCATCCCGAATGCCGGTCTGTTCTGCAATCTTTTCGAGCAGCCAGATATCACCGTACAGCCTGTTCTCATCCTGAGACTCTATCTCCGGCCGGCCACGCTTGCGGTTTCCGGTAAGAGAAGCAATCTCACTGAGATCCCAGTCTTCTGGGAAGATCAGTTTTGCACGTTCTTCCGGAGATGCCAGAAGGTAGTTCTTATCCGGATGGAACTTATTGTTTTCATCAACGACTCCCCAATGTAGACGGCGGTATTTCTTCCGCCCTGTTGCGGGATCGGTAAATGCTGGTTGGGTGCTCGCATAGCGATGCCCACCGTTATCATGAATCTTGACTCTGAAACCACTATCTGGATCAACTGGACGTGCCATATCGGAATCTCCTTTACTAGTACATTGTACTACTAATAACGGAGATTTGCAATGCAGTTGAGCCTCAAAAGTATTGAATTTACGCTGTTTTCAGAGCCTTGACAGTAGTTACTAGTACAAATGGCTTAAAACTCAGA
>NZ_JBQKGW010000053.1:0-1957 GCF_052118625.1 Porcincola sp. LCP21S3_C12
ATCTGGCATCTGGTGTACAAAATTGGCGTTTCGTTTACAAATATGCAGTTTTCAATTTACAAACAAGCATCTCGCCTTACAAACTGGCGTCTCGGATTACAACTCAGCCTTTGAAAACCGACCCTCTTTTTGATTCCTGTGCCGGAGATTCCTTCATCTGTATAAACCCTGACGAATTCCCAGTCATTTCGTGATTTGATGTAGTTTGTGTAGTAGTCGATCTGCGCTTCATAGCTGGTGAACTGATCGTCATGGTCAGTTGAGACACGGGCGTATCCCGCCACACGGCGCTTTTTCTTCTCCTCGATCGGTGAGGAGGTGAACGGCGTCAGTGTCGCAGGAATGGTTCTTACCTTCTTTTGCTGTTCCAAAATTTTTCACTCCTTACCTTCTTCATTTTTTCTGACATTACTGCCTTTACTTCTGGCGTCCATCTTTCTTTCATGAGCTGACGCATGTGTTCTCGGGATTCTTCACTGCGAGGCGTGAAGGTTTTTTCAGGAGGAACGTAGTGCGTAGCTTCAATCCTTCCGTCTTTAAAATGAAATTCCAGAAGATCTTTGTCTTTTACATAGATCACCCGGACCTGCTTTTTGAAAAGATCGGCATCATATTCAGGAATCCCCATAACCTCGGCGATCTGCTTCTTCAGAACGTCCTCTCGTAATCCGACTGTCATGCATCCTTTGCCGTGATCTGAGCATCGCCAGTAGTGCATTTTGGGTTTGTTCGGATTGGAAGCCGGCTGTGTGCAACGGCGAAAATTACAGCCGCAGGCAGCGCATTTGATTCTTCCGGAAAGCTCGGTCGTGCCTTTGGCGCAGGGATGTTCAAGGCGTTTCCTTGAAGTTTCAGCGCGGTATTCAGCAGTCCAGCAGTCCTGATGGCCGGTGTTCGGAGCAGGACGGGTGACCTCTGTTCCATCTTTTAAGAAGAAGCGGAGCGTGTATTTCTCCGGCACTTCAATGTGGTCGACCTTTTCAAGAAATACGGTTTCATCAAATTCGGATATTCCAAGCACTTCACAGCAGGCTTTCTCAAGAGCTTTCTGGCTGATTGTGCCGCCGACCGGACACTTCTTGCCGGGAACCTGTTTTTTCTTCTTGCTGCCGCAGTTCCAGAATTCCTGTGTGTGACCCTTCTTCGTGCGGCGGTTGTGCATGTAGCTGACTCCGCAGTAAGGACACTTGATCTTTCCAGTGAAGCAGCAGGTGTTCAAGCTCTTGTTTGCCAGAGCACCAAGTTCCCTGCGTCGGAGCATCTCGTCCTGCACATATTTCCATGTGTCGTAATCGATGATTGCTTCATGGGTATTCTCAACAAAGTATTGCGGAAGCTCACCACGGTTTTTCCTGCGGTGCTTATTGATGGGGTCCGAGATGAATTCTTTCTGAAAGAGCAGGTTGCCTGTGTAAGTGATATTCTCCAGTATCTTCTTTATATTGGAGTCTTCCCATCTCGCACCGGATCTGGTCTTTATACCTTCAGCCGCGAATTCCCGCTCAGTCTCTAGCCGTGATTTTCCATCGAGAAAGTTCTGAAAGATCCGTTTTACAATTTCCGCTTCCTCAGGGACGGGGACTAATTGGTCTCCATCCCATTGATAGCCGTAGATCTGGAAATGACCGCTGGCGTTTGGCAGGCCTTCCTGCATACGTTTGCGGATTCCCCATTTCACATTGTTGCTGATGCTGACACTTTCTTCCTGCGCAAAAGAAGCGAGGAGCGTAAGCATCACCTCGCCGTCACCGGAGAGGGAGCTGATGTTTTCCTTTTCAAAGCGTACCTCAATGCCAAGTTTCTTCAGATGCCGTACCGTGTTCAGAAGATCCACGGTGTTCCTGGCTGCATATTGCACTGCCTAACGGCCGGATTTGCGGAGCAAATCGGCCTGGTTGCGCCAGCTGTCGGCCGCGATGCGGAGCATAGCGGTCGACTCGGGTTCCTTCCGGCTGAA
>NZ_JBQKGW010000054.1:0-1921 GCF_052118625.1 Porcincola sp. LCP21S3_C12
TTTGGCGTGCCTGTCAAGGTCATCATACACGAAAAGAAAGGCCTTGAACAGGCTGCATCTCGTGTACAAACGCAGCATCTCACTTACAAATCTGGCATCTGGTGTACAAAATTGGCGTTTCGTTTACAAATATGCAGTTTTCAATTTACAAACAAGCATCTCGCCTTACAAACTGGCGTCTCGGATTACAACTCAGCCTTCCTAGTGTCAATATAACGCTTTGTGTTGCTAATAGCAAGCAGATGTAATGCTTAATACTTGTACACTGGATGAGAATCGTACTTCATCGTCTTCTGATCGTGACACCTCTTGCAAAGCGCCTGCCAGTTCGATCTGTCCCAGAAGAGCTTCGGTGTGATTTTCCTAAAAATAAACTCTCGACGTCCTCAGAATTCTCCGATGAGGTGTCACACTGAAGGAACTGCATGATCTCCTCGAAGCTTCTGTCGCTGTCTTCGATAGCCTTCATGAGTTTCTTTTCCTGGAGCTCGTCACGCTTATTCATCAACTGCTCCAGCTTGTTGACTTCAGATTCATAGTGCTCCTTAGCCTTACTGACCACCTGCTCCTGTTCCTCAATCCGTTCATCAAGAGAACGGCCTTGTCCTTGCCATCACACTGCCTCCTTCATCATGAAATCCACAATCATCCTGCAATTTCTTCCGCATCATCCCAGCTATTTCTTATCTCAGCGAACTCATCGTCAGCAGCGTTTATCTCCTTCCACTGCTCTACACCTTTGGTGACTTCCTGCCCTTTCTTCTTTTCAGCTTTATACATTGTATGAGCCAGATTTGCGATCAATTTTCTGAGCACCAGCTTATCCCCAACCACATCATCCGAATCATTCTTATCAATAGCAGTTAGGTTGAGAAACTTTGGAAGGCTCTGATCAATAACCCTAATGTCATCATCAGAATACAAATCCCTTCTTACTAGGTACTCCACAGCTTGAACAAATGACGTAACTTCGATTCCCATTGCTGTTATCAATGCATTAACAAATGCTCTCTTAATAGCATCACTGATTGGAATCTCATGGCGAATTAGCGAATATAGCATGTTGACCGATGCAACTGCATATTTCTTCTTACCACAAAAGAGAGTTGATAAATAATAGTCCTCTCGGTCTTCTATCTTACTCACGCAGAAATCAAGCAGACTGCTCGGTGTATCTGTTGCTTGAAACAACTCATGCAACTCCCTAACCGCATCCGAGCTGTATGATTTCTCACCACTAGCCAAACCGCTACTTAAGATTGCTTCACCCATCAGTTCAGCAGAAGTTCTCAGGCCACTTCTGATAGCGTCATCCATTAATCCAAAGGAGATACCGGCATTGTTATCAGCCAGCTTCTTACAAAATGGATACAATACTGTGGCTAACTGTTGTACCTGTTCCTCTGTCATTTGATTATGCTGAGCATAGCTGATACCACTATTAAGCATATTCGTATAATCAGTTATTGACTCATCTGAAGCATTCTTTTTAATTTGCTCTATCAGTATCTCCCAGTACCCGTTTTCATCATTGTCAAACTTGATTATTTCTTCTCTATTACCAATGATTAGGCCTATAGCAGACTGATAGAAATCACCAATATAAGGCTTTCCATTTTCAAAGTTGCAGGGGTCAAGTATGATTGATGCCACTGTTGCGTTGTCTTCTGCAGAAAGATCGAACAGCGCAGAAACATAGGTCAAGCGTCTTATTGCATTATGATGTATTTCTTCCTTCTTACAATCGTCAAATAGCTCTTTAAGAACCTCTTTCCTTTCGTTTGTCATCTTGATCTTCAGATGCTTTCCATCTTGTTATCCCGCATTTTATCTGGTCCTAAACCATACCACATTCAATCAAATTAAAAAGAGGCACAGCATAAATTATTCTGATGGATTTTACATCGGATTGCTTTATGCC
>NZ_JBQKGW010000055.1:0-1857 GCF_052118625.1 Porcincola sp. LCP21S3_C12
TTTCTGCGGATCTACTACGCTCGTGCAATGGAGTTGTACAAGTAAATCCGTCCGCTTTCATTATAGCCGTTAACTGCCGGCCTGCAACAGCAGGTCTTATTAAGGTTACTCACTTTTTGTTCTCAAGGTTCTCAAAATCTTCAAAAATCTGCTTGACAAACATTAGCAAGATTTGTTAAACTCTTTAGCGACTCCATCTTCTTATCCTTCAGACAAGAAGCATCCCTCGCTCTAAAGGGCACGGTCAATTCCGATTTTCACTACCGACCCACCTCTTTGCGTGGAAGTTTATCAAATATAACCATCTGATATTTTCTATAGGCTCATTTAGACCCAATGTTAGTTTAATATGGTAGCATTATCTTGCCAACAGAAAAGCCGCCCCGGAATCCCGAGACGGCATGAAATATTTTCATCCTTAAATTGTGATGTCTTCCTTTGCTCCACACTTCACCGTGATGGTGAGCTTGGAGGGAAAGACTCTGATCTCCTCGATGAAGTTTCGGACCAGCTACCCATCATAGTCTTTTTGCTTCCCATTTCATGCCTCCTGTTCAAATAGCCTTCCCACAGTCTCGACCTCCGAAAAATAGCCTTTCCACAGTCACAACCTACCCAAAATAGCAAAGCCACAGTCTCGCCCGGCAAAAATTCATCAAAATAGCCTTCCCACAGTCACGCCAGAGCGATATTCACATTTTCCCTGACAGAAAAAGCGGCACCGGTCTCTCTTTTCAGAAAGACTGATGCCGCAGAAATGGCTTAAACACGGGCTTTATAGCCACTTTTTCAATTTGTCCTCGTTAGCAGAGCCACGGTCTCGACGTGCCCCGAGACAGTGGAAAATATAATCACGCTGCCCGACTGTTTGTGGGAACATATCGAAAATTTACCCCTGTTTGCGGAAACATATCTAAAACTCAGGTATCAAATGAGGAAACATATCTAAAAAATCAAAGCGTGAAACTGGAAGTTGTTTATTAAACCTTTTTAACCTTAACCAACAACATCATAGGTCTACGCATTTCATCACACATTCCCGGCATATCCATCATATCTGCCGGAGGCATTGCTTCCTCAATAGCCTCAATTTGAAAACCACATTTTATAAGTGGATTCAATATCTGCGTTAATGTGTGGTGCTGTTTAATTACTCGTTGACCAAGAAAATTGGTTTCTCTTTCTCCTGTGTAATAGTAATTGTCGACTGGCCAATATTTAGGTTTCCCATTTTCATCATAAATCCAATCCTCATTAACACCTGCGGTGAAAGTCGGATGTTCAATGTTGAACAGGAAATACCCACCTACTTTTAATGTGCAATACACCTTTTGATAAACATTAGCTAAATTTTCGATATAGTGCAGTACCAGGTTAGAAACAACTAGGTCATAAGTATTTTCAGGATAAATGTATTCTTCAACACCGCAAACTTTATACTTGATTTTGTCATCAGAGTTATCAGCTACTGCTTTTGCAATCATTTTTTGACTACTATCAATACCAAGAATTTCAGTAGCTCCCATTTGTGCGGCATATTTGCAATGCCAACCGTAACCACAGCCTAAATCCAAAACTTTTTTTCCCTGTAATTTAGGGAATAACGGTTGCAACTGATGCCACTCTCCAGCAGCTTTCAGACCATCTTTGCTTCTTCCCATTTCCGCATATGCGGCAAAAAAATCACTATTATCGTAAATATTTCTCATTGATAATTACCTCCACAATTCCGATTTATGTCAAAGTTGCATATTGCACTGCCTAACGGCCGGATTTGCGGAGCAAATCGGCCTGGTTGCGCCAGCTGTCGGCCGCGATGCGGAGCATAGCGGTCGACTCGGGTTCCTTCCGGCTGAA
>NZ_JBQKGW010000056.1:0-1713 GCF_052118625.1 Porcincola sp. LCP21S3_C12
GCGGTGAGCTCGATCATCTGTTTTCCGCGAAGCCGGTCCAGCGGATTCTCGGAGTGTTTCATTTTCTCCCATCGCTCCATCTCCTGATCCCGGTTCTCAACGATACTGTTCCATGCAATCACCACAGCCTCCTGAAGAACTGCCTCCTTCACGTTCAAAGCTTTGCAGGTTTTTCCCTGCGCCTTTTCCGCTTGGAAACACTTCCAGAAGGGTTCCTTAATGCCGGTCCAGCTTCTCCGGATGAAGCGGCTTTTGCAGCTTCCGCAGTACACCTTGTTGAAGAATGCCGTTCCCACCTTCGAGCTGATTTCCTTGATGCCGTGACTTTCCATGAATCCCTCTCTTCGCTTCAGCTCCGCCTGAGCAGCCTCCCAATCATCCGGAGGAATGATGGGCTTGTGATTTCCCTGCACGTAGTACTGGTCCTTCTCTCCGTTGTTAGCCACCATCTTCTTGGAAAGAAAATCTACGGTATAGGTCTTCTGCATCAGAAGGTCGCCCTTGTACTTTTCGTTCTGGAGCATCCGCCGGATCGTGTTCGCGTTCCATGCCGCTTTTCCCGTCACGCCCGGGACGTTCTTTGCCCGAAGCCTCTGGGCGATTTCTTCGAGCGACCATCCTTCCAGAAAGTACCGGAAGATCCTCTCTACCACCCTGGCCTGCTCCGGGTTGATGACAAGGTTTCCGTTCTCATCCTTGTCGTATCCCATGAAGCGCTCCGTGTTGAGCATCGGCTGACCTCTCTTGAACTTCGACCGGATGCCCCATGTCGTATTCTCCGAGATGTTACGACTTTCCTCCTGCGCGAGGGAGGAGAGGATGGTAAAAAGAAGCTCACCCGATGCTGCCATCGTGTCTATTTTTTCTTTCTCGAAATAAATGGGAATGCCGAGATCCTTAAGTTCCCGTGAGTAACGCAGGCAGTCAGCGGTGTTACGGGCAAATCGGGAGATGGACTTCGTAATCACCCGATCGACCTTTCCCTCGCGACAGGCACGGATGAGGTTCTGGAAGCCCTGACGCTTTTTCGTCCCGGTTCCGGAGATTCCCTCATCCGAGAAGATCCCGGCCATCTCCCAGTTTGGATTCTTGTTGATCAGTTCTGTGTAGTAGCTGACCTGGTTCTCAAAGGAGCCAAGCTGCTCCTCCTGCTCTGTCGAGACCCGGCAGTAGGCAGCCACCCGGGTCTTCTTCTTTGTCTCCTCAGCTGACTTTTTGATCTGGCTTGCGGGAATAACCATAACACTCTTTGCCATCAATCTTCTCCTTTCCAATGTAAACAAGACCAGGGTAATCGCGCAGGGATTGCAGCATCTCATCTGGAACCCGGACACCCTTGCAAGCGCTCTTGCCATATCGGCTCATGGTGTTGCAGATCCAGAAGACGTGTCCCTGATGTCCGATGATGCGCCGGAGCTTCCCGCCGCAGTACTTGCAGAAGATCCGGTCCTTGTATGGGTAATTTGCTTCTGTGAGAGCCGGTGCGCTCTGGATGTGGACTTTCTTCGTGTGCGCCTTATGCCAGCTCTTTGTGTCCTCATAGGTAAAACCCGAGACTCTTCCCCGGTCGATCCTTTCATTGATATACCGGTCTTCGGAAAAAACTCCCCAGCTCTTCACCACCTCGTCAGGGATGGAAACGCCGGGGCAGAAGTCGCTGCTGAATCGCTCTTTTCCTGAGCATACCCAGCGGTTCTTCCCTCCGGTGTAGGA
>NZ_JBQKGW010000058.1:0-1613 GCF_052118625.1 Porcincola sp. LCP21S3_C12
AAACAATTCGCAGAAACAGTTACTTTTAAAGTGACTGACACATCTGTAGAAATCCAAAATCGGCGCGAAATAATCTGCCGGATGGGACATCATTTAATTTGCCGGACAACAGTTATGTTATACGTGCCGCCCGTGACGGTCAGCTCATCCTTTGACGTGATGCCATTGTCAGTCGAGCTGATTGTGAGCGTCCCTTTCCCGTTCAGCGTCAGATCGGACTTTGAGAAGATCACGGCATCTGTCTTGACATCGTTCTCTGTATCTTCCGTAAATGTCCCGGACACCGTGAGTGAGTTCTCGCTGCCCTCCGCCGTCGTGACAAAGCACTTGTCCGCATCCAGCACATAGATGACCGGAGACGACGTATTGGTTACTGTCACATTGTCCAGGATGAGCTGCACCTTGGCTTCCGGTGCATTGACCAGAACCGTGCAGTCTGATCCAGTCCCCTTGAGAATGTACGTTCCTTCCTCTGTGATGGACAGGGTCTGTCCGCCTGCCACCTCGATTGTCTGTGCGTCTGTCGTGTCCGGGCTCTGCTCCATGTCACGATCTGAATACCACTCATCGCTGGACGAATTTTCCTCTCCGGCCGCTCCATCTGCCGCATCAGCAGCTTTGGATGTTTCTGAATCGGCTGTACTTTCTGATGCTGCCGTCGTCTCTGACGCGTTTGAAGAATTGGCGGCATAGGCTGTCAGCATGATGGACAGTCCAAGGACAGCTGCCGGGAAAAGTGCTCTGAAAAATTTGTTCTTCATGGTTTGGTCCTCTCTTTCTATCTGGTGAACAACAGGTTCCGTATCAGCCTGATTGATTCAGTTTGAACTGATAGGGCTGTTATAGAGGATCAACCTTAAGTCAAATTAAAAGGAGAAATGTTGCACATGTTGTCAAGTTTAATACGCAAGATCGTGCGGAATAAGAGTAAAGAAAAACCGGACATAACGCCCGGTTTTTTGTTTTTGAGGTTTCAAACTGGAACCTCAAAGTATTTTGATGCCTTATTTAGTGTATTTTTGAAAATCCTCCGATATACCTGAAACCAGCTTTTGCTATGATATTCTTTTCAGGCACATACGGGTTGTCCCAGTATCTTTCATCTCGTCAAAAATCTTCGTTCCGTCGATACTTGTGTTTTTCAGCATTTTTATGATTTTGTTCATAGTTTTATCTATATCTATCTTTCATCCATATGTACCCTATGTCAAATCTACAGAGGTCCGGGACAGCTATTCACCAGTTATCCATATTCTCCTGTGTTGCTGCCTTGCAGTAGTCACCGTTCTCATCGTTATCAGATTCAGAGTCAGTTGGGCTCCCCCTTTTTGGGTTCAGTGGTCGTAGTGCAGTTTCCGAGATAGACCGCCGCAAAGGAATCCGAACATTCGATCAGGCTCATGCCGTCAAAGCCCGTCGCGCAAAAATGATTGCATATGTTTCACATCCGCATTACAATGAAATCAGGAGGTGATTTTATGTCCAAGACCGCAAATATTAACGGCTGAGTTGTAATCCGAGACGCCAGTTTGTAAGGCGAGATGCTTGTTTGTAAATTGAAAACTGCATATTTGTAAACGAAACGCCAATTTTGTACACCAGATGCCAGATTT
>NZ_JBQKGW010000059.1:0-1610 GCF_052118625.1 Porcincola sp. LCP21S3_C12
TTAGTGTCTGCTCAACAAAGCCTCTCCCAAAATCACGAACAACTTTGGATACCCGCGGAGAGAGGTTACGCTGCTTCGAATTCGATGAAATGGATGGAATCTGATCCGCTTTCGCTTTCCGCAAAATAAAGCAAAAAAATATTTCCGGCAGGGATTGCGAATAGATTCGTCACAAACACCGACAGGGCAATCGATGACAGCGTTGTATCCGACAGTCTGGTCATGATCAGCCCTGCGCCACTGCAACGCTTGTCCAGGCTGAAGAAGCGTTCCACTTCGATCCGGTCTGTATTGTCCTGGTATTCCTCTTTGGTAGACGCTTTTCTGGACGGCCTGCCAAGTTTAGGCCCTGACATCCGGATTCCATGTTCTTTGCAATAATCGCGGTTCTTCCGCGCCCGGTAGATCTGGTCAACCAGCGCCCTTGCGGGATAATGCCCGGTGCGCTGGTAGTACGCTTCAACCGCCTTCTGGAACACAGAGCTTTCATTATACGGGTCAAACTGGATCTTTTCCAGCCGGGCATGGCCTTTCTCGTCAATGCTGACATCATACTTTGCGCCAAATTCCGTCGGGTTCTTTGCTTTTCCCCGGACAATCGGCCGAAGGTATGGCTGGCTGATACTGACAATCCGGCCTTCAACGCGGTGTGTATGATTGTCAAACATGTACTTCTGCTGACGGTACAGTTCCATGATCGTCAGATAGAAGTCGGCATACTTTGCCGGCAGGGCATACCCTTCCGCCATATATGCCTCAAGGTATCCAAGATCACGGCGGAGGCACTCCAGCTGCTTGCGGATCAGGGAACGCAGCTTTTTCGTCGTACGTTTCTTGCTCTTTGCAACAGCCAGGTATTCCCTGCGTGCTACTTCCCGGTAGGTTCTCGGTTTCTTCCACGGGGCATAAGTTTTATGGAAGTAATCGATCATCTCCTCGAGCTTCACACGCCCGTCATTCAAGAGCACAAAGTCCTGCGGATACTTTATGTTTGATGGCGAGCACGTAGCGTCAAGGATAAACGTCCCGCTGTTTTCCCCGTCTTCTGACACACAAACCTTATCCCCTGTGTGTTCGGGCGTAGCACCAGCCTTTCCGAGAAACAGCTCGTTTGCCCGCGTCAGGAAGCTGACGTTGAGCCTCTTCCGAAATGCGACCAGCGATGTTGCCTCAAAAGGGCACTTATGCGAGTACTGCTGTATGCCCAGGAAGTACTGTAGATACGGGTTCTCGGCGATCTCTTTCACAAGCGCGCGGTCGGACAGCTTTTTGCGTTTCTGGATAATGAGGGCCCCAAGCGCCATCCTCAGAGGTTTCGCCGGGTGTCCTTTGTGGGAGGGAAACAGACTGGCGTACACTTTTTCAAGTGCGCCCCAGTCGATTCGTGTTGAGAGAACAACCCACTCGTTTTTCTCCTCAAGCTGCATCCCACAGCTCTGATTGAAGTCGAAAAAGGTGATTTGGTGCTCTGTAACTGTCTTATACATGGCTGGCTGACCCTTAAATGCAAAGATAAACAGCAATAGTTAAAATATCTTTGCATTCATTATAACATATATGATGATAAAAACCATATTTTATAGCGTCATTTAATTAATCAGCAGACACTA
>NZ_JBQKGW010000060.1:0-1557 GCF_052118625.1 Porcincola sp. LCP21S3_C12
GTACCCACTTCTCTGCCTCCCACCTATCCTGTGCATGCATCACCGAATCCCAGCATCAAACTGGAGTAAAGCTCCATGGGGTCTTTCCGTCCTGGCGCGGGTAGCCAGCATCTTCACTGGCACTTCAATTTCACCGGATGCATTGTCGAGACAGTGCTCAAATCATTACGCCTTTCGTGCGGGTCGGAACTTACCCGACAAGGAATTTCGCTACCTTAGGACCGTTATAGTTACGGCCGCCGTTTACTGGGGCTTCAATTCAAAGCTTCGCTTGCGCTAACCTCTCCTCTTAACCTTCCAGCACCGGGCAGGCGTCAGCCCATATACCTCACCTTTCGGTTTCGCATAGACCTGTGTTTTTGCTAAACAGTTGCTTGAGCCTATTCTCTGCGGCCATCTCACGATGGCACCCCTTCTCCCGAAGTTACGGGGTCATTTTGCCGAGTTCCTTAACAATGCTTCTTCCGTCGGCCTTAGGATTCTCTCCTCATCCACCTGTGTCGGTTTACGGTACGGGTGACGGATACACAATAGCGGCTTTTCCAGGCAGTGCTTCCGGATGCTTCCCTACTTTCATTTCGGTCCACGTCACAGACCAGGCTTCCGGCAGCGGTTTTTCCATCTGCCCACCTCTTCTGCTTGTACGCGTCTCTTCATTCCGCGCTCATCCTTCCACCCTGCGTCCCCGCAGTTCTGATATCCGCCAGTGCAGGAATCTCTGCCTGCTGTCCATCGGCTACGTCTCTCGACCTCGCCTTAGGTCCCGACTTCCCCAGAGCAGATCAGCTTTACTCTGGAAACCTTGGATATTCGGCCGATAGGATTCTCACCTATCTCTCGCTACTCATTCCGGCATTCTCTCTTCGATGCTCTCCACGGCTCCTTATCGGTACCGCTTCTTCGCGCATCCAATGCTCCTCTACCAGCCGCTTTCGCGGTTCCTCAGCTTCGGTGGTGTGTTTCAGCCCCGGAAATTTTCGGCGCAGGACCTCTCGACCAGTGAGCTGTTACGCACTCTTTCAATGTATGGCTGCTTCTGAGCCAACGTCCTGGTTGTCTTCGAAATCCCACATCCTTTACCACTTAACACACACTTTGGGACCTTAGCCGGAGGTCTGGGCTCTTTCCCTTTTGACCACCCAACTTATCTCGTGCGGTCTGACTCCCATGGATCGGCTTGATGGCATTCGCAGTTTGATGATCTTCGGTAAGCTTTGACGCTCCCTAGGATGTTCAGTGCTCTACCTCCATAAGTCTGCCATGAGGCTAGCCCTAAAGCTATTTCGAGGAGAACCAGCTATCTCCGGGTTCGATTGGAATTTCTCCCCTACCCACAGCTCATGCCCACCCTTTTCAACGGATGTGGCTTCGGACCTCCACTGCCTCTTACGGCAGCTTCATCCTGGCCATGGGTAGATCACCCGGTTTCGGGTCTGCAGTGTCTGACTTTCGCCCTTTTCAGACTCGCTCTCGCTCCGGCTCCGCGCCTTTGGCGCTTAACCTTGCCGGACACCGCAACTCGCCGGACCGTTCTACAAAAAGTACGCAGTCGGGCTT
>NZ_JBQKGW010000061.1:0-1533 GCF_052118625.1 Porcincola sp. LCP21S3_C12
AATATAGGACTCTATTGACTTAATCAAATCTGTTTTTGAAGTAAAGCGCTTTCCGTAGTACGTCTCACGCTTCAGGATACCCCAGAATCCCTCCATTGGGCCATTATCGATGCAGTGAGCTACTCTGGACATGCTCTGCTTCATATGGTGTTTCTTAAGCCTTACAGCGAACTGCTTGCTTGTGTATTGAAAACCTCTGTCACTATGGAACAGTGGATGTGCATCCGGCTCATGAGTCACGGCCTCATCAAAAGTGTTCATAACAAGAGGAATGTCGTTACGACCGCCGATTTTAAAAGCTACGATCCTGCGGTCATAGAGATCCAGGATGGCGCTTAAATATACCTTGTGGACTTCAATACCAATGTAATACTTGAACTCTGTCACATCCGTCAGCCACTTCTCATTCGGAGCATCTACTTGAAAATCCCGGTTCAGGTAGTTCCTGGCGATGTGAGCCGGATCATCACTGCTTCTGGTGCAGCTCTTCGGCTTCCACTTGATCGTAGACTGGACGTGTTCTTTACGGCAGATCCGCAAGACCCGTTTATCATTCACTGTGATGCCATGTTTTTTGTCCAGTTCATCCCTGATCCGCCGGTAACCCATGTCCGGATGCTTGTCATGGATGCCTTTGATCTTCTCAGAGATCTCTTCATTGTACCGCTCACTGAAACTGACAGGCTTTTTCAGCCAGCGGTAGTAAGCGCCACGTGAGAGGTGCAGATATTTGCAGAGTCTTTGTACGGGATAGTGCTTTTCCTCAGACAACGCCTTGATCGCCTGGTACTTATAAAGGTTTCGAGTTAGAGATAGCGATCTCTCATCTCTAACTCTCTGACTTTTTTTAACAGATCATTCTCTATCTGAAGGTCACGGTTCCTGCGTTCCAGTTCCGCAATCTTATCCCGCATTCCCTCTTCATGTGTTCTTGCTGGCTGTGTTCCTGCTCGTCGCCCACGGCGATCTTCCAGACCCGATGACCCCATTTTCTCGTATCGTTTGACCCAGTTGCGTACCTGCTGATAGGAACAATTGTATTTCAGCGCCATTGCTCCATAATTCTTATCATTGGCAAGGCAATCCTGTACGATCTCAAGACGTTCTTCCGATGTTGTTGGTCTGGCTTTCCTCATGTAGCTGCCTCCTCCGCTTGTGCGAGATTTGATCTCTCCATGAGTAGTATAGACCTTTATCCAATCGCGTAACTGGCGGGAACTTCGCAAATGATATTTTTTGACAATGTCTGCCTGACTTGACTTTCCATCAAGATATTCATGAACGGCCTGAAGCTTCAGTTCCCGAGAATAAAGTTTGTTATTGTGTTGAACCATGAGGGCAGTGGGACCATCTGCAAGATAAAGGTTCCGCCAATGTCGAATGGTGGCACCGTCAACGCCTGTCATCCGGGCAGCCTCTGAAACACCGATCTCTTCTGCCAGTAGCCGTTCAATGATCTTTACTTTTTCTATCGGATCAATTTTGCTTTTCCTAGACATAGAAATACCCCCAAGTAGGTTTTATATTTCATTG
>NZ_JBQKGW010000062.1:0-1508 GCF_052118625.1 Porcincola sp. LCP21S3_C12
CCTCAACTGTAAAACGAGATGCAACCCCTCTCGTTCTGGCCTGAGGCCATAATGGTTACTAATCAAATACCTGCCGGGAGGTTGCATCCCGGCTTGCAAAGAGATCAGTCAGGGCTGGTCTCTTTTTCTTGTCATCTCTTTTCTCTGTGCGATATCCTCATCCGGTTGGCGGCTGGAAATGGAGGATGCCATGGCAAAGTTTTTTACCTATGAAGAACGCTTAATGCTGCAGAGACTCTTGAAGGAGGGCATGTCCTTCAAGAAGATCGCTGCCCAGATACATAAAGATCCGGCCACAATCTCCAGGGAAGTCCGAAAGTATGCCGTAGAAATCGCCACCGGTAAACCCGGGTACTCATTTAACGCGTGTAAGAACCGAATGTCCTGTAAGATCAAATCCCCTTTGCTCTGTGGAAAAGACTGTACGAGGACCGGAGGCTACAACTACTGTCGCTTATGCCGATGTAATGAGCATTGTCCGGATTTCGTTGAAGAGGTCTGCGCAGTCAGAGTCCATGTCCCTTATGTCTGCAATGCCTGTCCGGCGATTGATAAATGCACGCTGCTTAAGACTTTCTACGATGCTGAGAAAGCACACCTGAAATCTCATCAGGTGATCTGCGAGTCTCGGAGCGGCTTGTCGACCAGCGAAGAGGAGATTGCCCGGCTGAACCGTATCATTACCCCTCTTGTAAAGCAGGGACATTCGATTCATGAGATCTACATCACCCATCAGGATGATCTGATGTGCAGTGAAAAAACGATCTACAACTACATCGATGACTGCCTTCTTGAAGTGCGGAACATCGATCTTCCCCGGAAAGTCCGATTTAGAACCCGTCATAAGAAACCGGAATTCAAGGTCGACAAGGGCTGCCGTATTGGGCGCTCCTATAAGGAGTTCGAAGCCTTTATGGAGAAGAATCCGGATACAGCAGTTGTCCAGATGGATTCTGTAATCGGAACGATTGGCGGCAAATGCCTGCTCACGGTCCATTTCGTGGAGTCCTCCCTGATGCTGGCTTTCCTGCGGGACGCAAACACGTCCCAGTCCGTGATTGATGTCTTTGAATGGCTTGATGGCCGCCTTGGCGGGAAACTGTTCAGCAGCCTCTTCCCCGTGATCGTTACCGACAACGGCAGCGAATTCTCCAATCCGAAGAAGCTCGAGTATAGGGATTATGCTGTCCCCGATTATGGCTTTCAGCGGACCAGTATCTACTACTGTGACGCTGGCTGTCCTTATCAGAAAGGGGCGATCGAGGTCAACCATGAACTGATTCGGCGGGTTCTTCCTAAAGGAACCAGTTTTGACAACCTGACGCAGACGGATGTGACCAGAATGATGGATCACATCAATTCCTATAAAAGGAAAAAGCTGAACGATCGCAGTCCCTACGAAACGTTCAGCTTTCACTACGGAGAAGAGGTGTTAAGGCTTCTGGGGTGCACTCCAGTTGCCACTGAAGACATCTTACTGAAGCCCTCTCTTCTCAAAAAATAATTAG
>NZ_JBQKGW010000063.1:0-1446 GCF_052118625.1 Porcincola sp. LCP21S3_C12
GCGATCTGGTTTTCCAGTGAGTACTCCTGGTCCTCATGCTTGCTGGACACCCGGCAGTACACCGCTGTTTTGATCCGCTGATCCTGTGGGCGCTCTATGTGCGGAATCACGATCACATGATCCGAGGACGATGAAGTCCGGCTCTGCTTTTTGCTCATGCTTTCCCACCTCCTTTTTCTTCCGGCGACGGCGCATCGCCTTTTCCCTCTGTTCATCTGTCCGGAAGGCTGTATTTCCACTCATCCGCTCCATCAGAATCCTCCGGGTATCTGCGTGTTCCTTGCCGCCCATGCCGATGCTGTTCATCCAGCTTCGGAACGTGTATCGTTCATTGCTGGTTTTCACCGGATCTGCTTTTACCCAGGCAGCCTTCTCACAGGCTTTGACAAGTTCTTCTGCAAAGTCCCGATAGGCCGCCAGCTCCTCCACCGTCCGATCCTTTGGGAATCCGGTAAAGAGCACCTTTGTGGAAGAAAAGGTGATGCCCCTAAGTGCCTTCTCTGCGCCGCTTTTTACCAGCACCGTCTGAAGCTCAGAAAGGTTTGCCGGATTTGTTTCGTTCAGGTTCTTGAGGAGGACTGCCGATACAAAGAAGGCGTTCGGCTGCCCGATGGCCTTGTTGATGAGCACGCCCTTCGAAGAAAGCATGTGGATGAGGTTGACCCGGACCGTCACGTCATCTGCGATCTCTGCCTCGATACCTGTGCCTTTCTTTTTATCCACGATCAGACCGCTTTCTTTCAGCTTTCCGATCAGATCGGGATCTGCCTTTTCATCCGGAACCTGGATGTGTGCGTTTCGAAGAACCGTGTAGTCTCCTATCCTGTAGTGGAAGGTCGGTGCTCCGGCGTATTCGGCATTACGCCCGGTGCTCTCTTCAAGAAACCGCACAAGAGTGGCCCTGTCTGTAATGGTTGTAAGTAGTTCCATCGTTGCCTCCTTTCTCTTTTGGTAGTCTATCCATCACTCTGATCTGCGATTCTATCAAGTCATTTCTGCCTTTTTCTTCCTAATATAATTGCGGATAAATATGCGGTCTCATCAGCTGCCAAAGTAGTCCACCACGTAATGCTCGTGGCAGCAGTACTTCCGGTTCTTATTGCCGTAGACCTCGAAGGTCTTCCCGCAATACGCGCACACCTTGGTGTAGATCGCCTTGGGGTTCTTTTTCTGCTCGTTGCGGTGGAGCTTCCAATATGTGCGCCGGCACTTCTCACAGCAGAACCGCTTCTTTCGTCCCCGGCGGCCTTCCTCCTTCGCGATGGGCTTTCCGCAGAAAGCGCAGGCTTCCCGCATCTTTATCTTTTCAGGCAGCTCCTCGTCCACGGGAATACGATCGCAATCGTCCTTTTTGCACTGATACCGGACCTTCTCGTAAGAAACCCCGGTGTATTCCGCAATCTTCCGATTGCTCATCCCGCTTTTTCGAAGCAGGAGCACCTGCTC
>NZ_JBQKGW010000064.1:0-1362 GCF_052118625.1 Porcincola sp. LCP21S3_C12
CTTAAATGCAAAGATAAACAGCAATAGTTAAAATATCTTTGCATTCATTATAACATATATGATGATAAAAACCATATTTTATAGCGTCATTTAATTAATCAGCAGACACTAGTTATTAACACTAATTCGAGTTGGAGAACTGAATACGTAAACTGTCGAATGAGGGAGTAACGTCCTGAAAGGCATCCTTAATACTCCGACATGCGTGAAAGTTGGCAAAACGGAAGCGTATGAAGCTCGGTGAAGTCGGCAGAATGGCGCCGTAGTGAGGAACACCGAAAGCTGTCCAGAGGTGGACGGTGCGCCAGATATGCCGGAGGTCTACAAGTTACCTATTGATTAGAATGTAGGAATCATCAAGCCTACTGACGAATCTTCGAATGTACGGGTCTATATCGGGGCCGGATAGAAATGTTCGGAGACACAAATAGTGTCGCTACTGTGGGTGAGTAAGACTCTGCCTTTATGAAAGCCCATACGGTGTTACAGGCATCGTTGTGGTAGCAGGCTCATAGAAGAAATCTAAGGGTAAGCATGTATAGATAGCGTATTCGGAACGTAGAAAGCTGGCAACGTGGAGGGTTTGCCCCCATTGAAGCGGATCGAACGGGAAAGTCGCATTTCCGCGATATAAGGGAGATCGTGCCAGTGAGAGCGGTGGCATAGTACCGTTGATGCCGTGACAATAAGCGGTGAAGGGATAGCCACTAGTCATGTAACAAGTAAATCAAATTAACAATGGCGTGGGTTCGGGTAAGACTAAGAGATGTGATTTGCTCCCTATCGGAGGTCACAGACCATGCTGAAGAAAGCGAAGCTGCGGTACAACGAGTATTATGACATGCAAAAAGTGTTCGATTCGTTGTATGCGGCCAGCAAAAACAACAACAACTTTTACAAGTTGCTGGAGATTATCGGTTCTGAAGCAAATATCCGACTGGCGTACCGTAACCTGAAAACGAACGACGGAAGCAATACCGCCGGGCCTGATGGAATGACCATCGACGACATTAAGGAGATGAGTGACGAGCAGGTCGTTCAGAATGTCAGAAACATGCTGAGCGACTACAGACCGAAGCCGGTCAGAAGAGTGTTCATTGATAAGCCGGGTAGCAATAAGAAAAGACCGCTGGGAATCCCATGCATATGGGACAGACTCGTACAGCAATGCATTCTGCAGGTACTTGAGCCGATATGTGAGCCGCAGTTTCATCCTCATTCATATGGGTTCAGACCGAATAGGAGTACCAGCTGTTGTCCGGCAAATTAAATGATGTCCCATCCGGCAGATTATTTCGCGCCGATTTTGGATTTCTACAGATGTGTCAGTCACTTTAAAAGTAACTGTTTCTGCGAATTGTT
>NZ_JBQKGW010000065.1:0-1232 GCF_052118625.1 Porcincola sp. LCP21S3_C12
AAATCTGGCATCTGGTGTACAAAACTGGCGTTTCGTTTACAAATATGCAGTTTTCAATTTACAAACAAGCATCTCGCCTTACAAACTGGCGTCTCGGATTACAACTCAGCATACTCATCGTTGGCTGTTATTTCAATAGTAAACGAACAGCCGTTATTCTTTATCAACATAACATTATCTATAAAGGTCTTTGTTAAATTTAGTCGTTTTAATTCCAGATAATGTAATGAAAATTTAAAGAATAATCTAGATTTAAGATCATCATTGAACTCCATTAGCTCAGTAAATCTTCTTGTGATAGTTCCATTAGTAACAATCATAATATAATGTCCTTCTTCCAAAAGTACTTTAATATATTGTACAATCTGAGAAGGAATAAGTGTTTCGCCAAGCCCGCAAACATTAAATAGGCAAACTCCACCTAGCCTTTGTTTAGATAATGCCTTTCTGACAATTTCAGGACTATATTTAAAATCAACTTGCTCTGTTTCATTTTTTTCCATTTGTGTTACATAGCAATAATGACATTTAAAATTACATGATGTAATAGGAACATGGATATCGATAAATCTTTTCATAATTACACGCTTTCAATTAGTTTTACTAGATCATCAAACTTGTCATCGATTGTTACAGAATATCTATCTTCCTTACTCATCGAGGTTAAATATTCAATGGTCTCATCAAGTTGATCTAATTTGTCGATATGCTTTATATAGCTGCAATCTTTTATCCATTGGTAAACACCGACTATCTTATAATTATAATTTGATAATGTGATGCATGGTGTCTTTGTTAAGTAGCAAAAAATCATCATGTGCAGTTTATCTGTTATGATGATTTGATATGTTGATATTTCTTTCAGGCATGTGTTTAATACAATATCTCTATCAGCCATACGAATAGGTCTATTAATACACGTATCTGCAACATAATAACACCCGAATTTTTTTGCTATAATTTGCTTTATTTTGCATACATCTTGAGACATTAAGTTGCTTTCAACATCATTTCGCAGGCACAGCAATGCCCCTTTTCTTTCTGCGCTGTATTCTTTCATTGGCAAAGTTAGTACAATATCTGGGGTTACAAATATATTATTTGAAATGACCGATGATACTATTCTGAGTTTTAAGCCATTTGTACTAGTAACTACTGTCAAGGCTCTGAAAACAGCGTAAATTCAATACTTTTGAGGCTCAACTGCATTGCAAATCTCCGTTATTAGTAGT
>NZ_JBQKGW010000066.1:0-1156 GCF_052118625.1 Porcincola sp. LCP21S3_C12
ATGCAAAGATAAACAGCAATAGTTAAAATATCTTTGCATTCATTATAACATATATGATGATAAAAACCATATTTTATAGCGTCATTTAATTAATCAGCAGACACTAATTAGTGAGTGATAAAAAAGATGAAAGACTGACGACTCCCAGTTTACCGTTAGACAAAAACAGCCTGACAGCCTACTTGAATTTATGTAAGCAGTCAGGTTGTTTTATTAAGCCTTAATCTCTATTCCGTTTCGGAAAGTCACCCGGATGTCATTCTCGGAATACACGGTGAGATAATCCACCAGTCCGGTGAAAGCGTCAAGCGAGAACTCTGTCAAAGTATCAGGAGTTTTTTCGAATGCTTTGAGGAAGTCTTCGACGTTTCCTTTCTGTGACTGCAGATCGCTTATTTTCTCTGTGCTTTCCAGCAGCTTTTTCTTCTTGGCTTCATACCGCGCGGTCAGATCGTCGTATTTTTTCTGATAGCTTTCCTGATCCAACGCGACATGGGCGTTCTCGTATATGCACTTCTGAACCATGTCGGCAATCACTTGTATTTCCTGCAGAAGTTCATCACGCTCTTTCTCAAGGTCAGCGGTATCGAAGAGCATGGCGCTCATTTCCCTGCCGTTTTGAATTACGGCGCTCTTATCGGCCAGCAGTTTATTGGCTGCCGACAGAAATGCCGCTTTGATCTGATCATCGGTTAGGTGGGGAGTGGAGCAGTGCCTGTCCTTGCTGAATTTGCGGTTGCACTGCCAGATGATGCGGCGGTATTTGCTATTGGAATGCCAGACTTTTGTGCCGTACCAGCTTCCGCATTCTCCGCATTTGATCCTGCTGGAGAAAGGATGCACACCGCTGTGGTACTTTTTTCCTTTCCCGCGTTTTTCCATCTCACGCTGAACAGCATCGAAGATCTCCGGTGTGATGATTGCCTCGTGATCTCCCTCAACGTAGTACTGCGGAATCTCACCTTCATTGATTTTGGCTTTCTTCGTCAGATAATCAACAATATAGGTTTTCTGCAGTAAGGCGTCGCCTTTGTATTTTTCATTGCTTGTTATCCCGCATTTTATCTGGTCCTAAACCATACCACATTCAATCAAATTAAAAAGAGGCACAGCATAAATTATTCTGATGGATTTTACATCGGATTGCTTTATGCCG
>NZ_JBQKGW010000067.1:0-1078 GCF_052118625.1 Porcincola sp. LCP21S3_C12
CGTGATTCCGCACATAGAGCGCCCACAGGATCAGCGGATCAAAACAGCGGTGTACTGCCGGGTGTCCAGCAAGCATGAGGACCAGGAGTACTCACTGGAAAACCAGATCGCGCACTACAAGGAAACCATCGGAGAGGACCCAAGGTACGAGCTGGTCGAGATCTACTACGACTTCGGAATCTCCGGATTCAAGGCAGCACGGCCCGGGTTCCAGAAGATGCTCGAAGAATCAAAGGATGGGAAGTTTGAGCTGGTCATCACAAAGTCCATCACCCGCTTTGCCCGGAACACTGGGATCGTTCTGGATGCCACAAGACTTCTCAAGGAGCGCGGCATCGGGGTGTACTTTGAGCTTCAGGGAATCAATACGCTCGGACAAGGCGGCGAGCTTCTCATGACGCTCTTTGCCGCATTCGGTCAGGCGGAGAGTGAGGCAAACCGGCTCGGGACCAGGATGGCCATTCAGCGGAAGGTACAAGTACAGGAGCCCATCCAGCAGATCCAGAGGGTGTTCGGTTACACGAAGAACGAGGACGGCGAGATCGTGCCGGATCAGGATGCAGGCCGTGTGCTGGAGATTTTCGAGATGGCCGCCGATGGATTCACGGTCGCACAGATCACAAACTACCTGAACGGGGAGGGAGTACGGACCAAGAGTGGTGCCAGATTTTACCGGAAAACGGTGGCCAGGATCCTGGGAAACGAGGAGTACAAGGGCGACTTCGTACAGTTCAGGCACTTCGTGGATGAGCACCGGAAGGAGAGGAAGAATACCGGGGAACACACCATGGTCTACTACAAAGAGAATCATCCGCCGATCGTGACGAATGATCTCTGGGAGAAAGCCCAGAAGGCACTCGGCGTCCGGAAGTTGCCAAAGCAGGAGCCGGAGAAGAAACTGCCCATGGAGACATTTCCTTATAAGGATCAGCTCTACTGCGCAAAGTGCGGAAACAAGCTGATGCGCTCCTACACCGGAGGGAAGAACCGCTGGGTATGCTCAGGAAAAGAGCGATTCAGCAGCGACTTCTGCCCCGGCGTTTCCATCCCTGACGAGGTGGTGAAGAGCTGGGGAGTT
>NZ_JBQKGW010000068.1:0-925 GCF_052118625.1 Porcincola sp. LCP21S3_C12
ACCTCAAGCGAAAGACAAAATTCAAACCGAGGAAGTGCCATAAAACACAGATCACCGATCGCGAAGTATTCATCGGACGAACCTTTGACTGTTTCCAGAAACTGCAGCTGGACAAATGGGTCGAGATGGATACGGTGAAATCCGGCAGAGACAGCCGCAAATGCCTTCTGACCTTTTATTTCACACAGGAGAGGCTATTCCTGGCATTTCTGATGAATCGTTGTACTCCAGGAGCCGTGCGTCTTGTATATAACCATCTGGAGGCAAAGATCGGCACCAATGAGTTCAACCGGTTATTCGGTACGATCCTGACAGACAGAGGAGTCGAGTTCGGAAAACCGCAGGATCTTGAGACAGGAATCAAGGGGATCGAGCGTACCAGCATTTACTTCTGTGATCCAATGCGGAGCTGCCAGAAAGGCGGCGTGGAAAACGTTCATACGCTGCTTAGAATGATCTTGCCAAAAGGCACAAGCTTTGAGTTCCTGACACAATGGGACGTCAACCTAATTGTGAACCACATAAACTCTACGCCACGTAAAAGCCTGAATGGAAGTACACCCTATGACGTTTCTGCCGAAGCATACGGCGAGGAAGTCTTAAAAAAACTACAGCTTAGGCGCATTGACCCTGATGAAGTCAAACTCTCGCCTAAGCTGATTCGGAACAACTAACCAGGCAAAAATCTGCTGTCAGACTGGAAGTAAACTTTTCACATTTTTTCAATGTGGCTGGTGGAATTCAGTCTCGCACACTGCATTTCCAGCGGCTTACGAAGCATGTCTAAATTTAGGTTTTTGTCAGAGAAGTTATCCTAATTATATGCATCTCAGAACGGAATTGCATCTGAAATATTAAAAAAAGAAAGCTTTTTAAGTTGCAGTAGAATTTACTTCTGCACTGGAATTTACTTTTTCAATTCACG
>NZ_JBQKGW010000069.1:0-874 GCF_052118625.1 Porcincola sp. LCP21S3_C12
CCCTGATCAAAGACCTGCTCCGGAATGAAGGCGGTCGTACTAGATACCCACATGTTGAGTCTCAGCTGCTTGAACACTGCTTCCTCGGCGGGATTTTCCAGCGCCTCATGGTAGTGCTCCCTGACACGCTCGATGTCGATCGTCTGTCCGAGGCTTGGATTTGCTTTATACCAGTTCTTCTCATCGTGCCAGTCCTCATCGTCTTCCAGTCCATAGACAACCGGGTAAAAGGTGTGATCCACGCGCTGCCCGGAGAGGATATCCTTTGCCTTCTGATGCAGCTCGTAGCAGATCGAGTTCTTGTCGGTTCCAGCCGTCGTGATCAGAAAGAACAGTGGCTGCTCACGGGCATCACCGGAGCCCTGCGTCAAAACATCATAAAGCTTTCTGGTCGGCTGGGCGTGGACCTCATCGAAGACCAGACCGGAAACGTTCAGGCCGTGCTTGGTTCCCACCTCTGCAGAAAGGACCTGATAGAATCCAGCGTTGCTGTAATTCACAATTCGTTTCGTTGCCGCCATGATCTTTGATCGTTTCAGAAGCGCAGGTGTCATGGAAACCATCTGATGAGCAACATCGAAAACGATACTGGCCTGCTGCCGGTCTGCGGCAGCGCCATAGACCTCGGCAGACGGCTCGTTGTCTGCGTACAAGAGATACAGCGCTACCGCTGCAGCAAGCTCACTCTTTCCGTTCTTCTTCCCGATCTCGATGTAAGCGGTCCGGAACTGACGCTTGCCGTTCTCCTTCACGATGCCGAACAGGTCACGGATAATCTGCTCCTGCCACGGGAGAAGCCAGAACCGCTTCCCAGCCCACTTGCCTTTGGTATGACGGAGCATCTCGATAAACTTCACAGCCCGATCTGCCTTGG
>NZ_JBQKGW010000070.1:0-781 GCF_052118625.1 Porcincola sp. LCP21S3_C12
TTGAGGTCGATGTTTCTGGCACAGAAACGGCCGTCATTGATGTACTGGTACATGGTCCGTACCGACATATCAATCTCTGGATGATTTGTCAGAATCTGATAGGGAGATTGGCCCTGATCGATCAGAGGAGATACAACCTGATCAATCGCATGCAGTTCCTGCCGCGTGCGATTAATTCCGGCCCTGGCGCTGGAAAGAAGTTCTGTATACTTCCGCTCTGCAAACCTCGCGTCATAACGGTATTTCTGGCTGATATGGCACTTGGATGGTGTGAGCTGCTTAGGACATCCATTGCAGACATAGGGTGCCCTATCGAGGCGCTGACAGCGTTCGCGCTTGAAGTCCGGGCAGTGCTTATTACAGGTTGAACATGAAGCACACTTTATTCCGCAAAGGATGATCTTGCCGCATGCGTTGGTCTTTCTGCAATGATAGCGATGCTCACAGAAATTCTTCATGTTAACGAAGAGACCATGGTCTTTCCACACGCTGAGTCTATGAGCCTTGACTTCTTTGGAGATGGTTGTTGGATCCTTACAGAGGTTCTTGGCAATGTCCTTGAAGGTTCTTCCTTCGTTGATTGCTTGTTCAATGTACAGTCTGTCATTGAGCGTCAGATGTTTTTGATTGCCTGGTATTAACTTGCTCATTGATTTCCTTCCACTGCTGTCAGAAGGACAGGGCAATCATAGTACTATTGTATGAAAGAGTAAACGCAACCTGTGCAAGACTAACGTCTACCTCTGGTATTAATGGTGGAATTTAAAATTTCATTTTTAGA
>NZ_JBQKGW010000071.1:0-760 GCF_052118625.1 Porcincola sp. LCP21S3_C12
GATTCTTAATATATGAGTAGAGGCTTTCATAGTCTCTGCTCTTTCTTTATGATGAAGGTGATTGGTCTGACGTAATTTCCGATTGGGACACCACGCCCGAAGTTAAATGTGTCAGCCCGCCTTCATCGTTCTACATTCGATTCAGCAAGTTGGGAAAGAATGCTTCTCCCGTTTAACGAAAGAATATGAGTGAACCTTGAAGAGCTGGATCCAATCATAAACCACTTACGAAAGGAGCGTCTTTCTCATGATTGCTGTTGGTATTGATGTATCAAAATCTAAGAGTACAGTCGCCATTCTCAATGGGGATGGCAGCATCCGTGCCAAACCTTTTGATGTCCACCATGTCGCTGATGAGCTGCAGGCATTGGTAGATTACATCAAGAGGACTTCCGAACCTCCAACCATTCTTATGGAGCCTACCAGCCACTATCATTATCCACTTCTGAAAGCCTTTCAGGAAGCGGAACTCCCAGTCTGTCTGATCAATCCATACCAGATGAAGAAGTATGGCGATACCGAACTCAGAAAGGCGAAAACGGACAAACGTGATTCTCTGCGAATCGCTCAGTATGCCCTTGAGAAGTCCTATTCGCTGATTCCTTACACTCCTCAGGACCAGAAGTATGAAGATCTCCGTTTTCTGTCCAGGCAATACAGTCAGAGGATATCAACCCTAACTGTTGCCAAAGTTCAGCTGCTCAGCCTTCTGGATGAAACAATGCCCGGCATTACGACCATTCTCCCTCTTAAAAGCAGG
>NZ_JBQKGW010000072.1:0-755 GCF_052118625.1 Porcincola sp. LCP21S3_C12
TATGACTTCTCTTGTGACATAATAAGTGTTGTGCAGTTTTCCTCAATAGCTCAATGGTAGAGCATTCGGCTGTTAACCGAAGGGTTGTAGGTTCGAGCCCTACTTGGGGAGCTTGGAAAAAGATTTTCGATACTTGGATCCTTAGCTCAGTTGGTTAGAGCAGTCGGCTCATAACCGATCGGTCCTGGGTTCGAGTCCCCGAGGATCCATTATTGTGGCCCAGTGGCTCAGTTGGTTAGAGCGCCGCCCTGTCACGGCGGAGGTCACCGGTTCGAACCCGGTCTGGGTCGTATGGGACAGGCGATTCGCCTGTCCTGTTTTTTTAAGCCGCAGTGGCGGAACTGGCAGACGCCTGGGACTTAAAATCCCATGAGTGGAGACACTCGTACCGGTTCGATCCCGGTCTGCGGCATAGAATAAGAGTCTCAGGAGTACCGTATTTACGGCATTTCTGAGGCTTTTTTCATGTCTTAGGAATCGTTCGGTTAGCAAAAAGTTAGCAAATCTCTGTTGGTTTGCAAAAGCTTGACAGTGTCAAGCAGCCGGCGGTCATGTTCTTCCATGCGTTTGGTGATATGAAAATAGACATCCCGGGTAGTATGACCGTCGGAGTGGCCGAGATGGCGGCTGATCGTTTCAAGTGGTGAATATTCCGGTGCGGCGGAGCCGCCCTTCCGGTGGCGGGTGAGCCAGGTGTCCGGAAGGAACTGAGCCACCTCCGTCGCGATTACTTGTGTAGACCATAGACTTCCCTC
>NZ_JBQKGW010000073.1:0-725 GCF_052118625.1 Porcincola sp. LCP21S3_C12
AACAATTCGCAGAAACAGTTACTTTTAAAGTGACTGACACATCTGTAGAAATCCAAAATCGGCGCGAAATAATCTGCCGGATGGGACATCATTTAATTTGCCGGACAACAATTGCTGAGAATACTTTTGACGGTGCTCATGCTCCATGTGTCTTTTCCTCCTGGAGTCTTGATTCCTTTTTCGGTCAGCGTCCGGGCAATGCCATGATATGTCTGCCCCTGCAGAAAAAGGCTGTAAATGAGCTTTACGGTTTCTGCTTCTTCCTGATTGACGACCAGCTCTCCATTCGGACCGCGGTCATAGCCGAGGAACCGGTTGAATGGAACGGTCACCTTGCCGTCAGCGAAACGTTTCCTCTGCCCCCAGGTGCAGTTCTCGGAAATGCTGCGTGATTCTTCCTGGGCAAGGCTGGACATGATAGTGATAAGAAGTTCGCCCTTGCCGTCAAACGTCCAGATATTCTCCTTCTCGAAGTAGCATTCAACGCCATGCTCTTTGAGTTTTCTGATGGTCGTTAAGCTGTCGACCGTGTTTCTGGCAAAGCGGCTGACGGATTTGGTGATGATGAGGTCGATCTTTCCGGCAAGGGCGTCCTCGATCATGCTTTGAAAACCGACCTCAACTGTAAAACGAGATGCAACCCCTCTCGTTCTGGCCTGAGGCCATAATGGTTACTAATCAAATACCTGCCGGGAGGTTGCATCCCGGCTTGCAAAGAGATCAGT
>NZ_JBQKGW010000074.1:0-724 GCF_052118625.1 Porcincola sp. LCP21S3_C12
CATAAAGCAATCCGATGTAAAATCCATCAGAATAATTTATGCTGTGCCTCTTTTTAATTTGATTGAATGTGGTATGGTTTAGGACCAGATAAAATGCGGGATAACACAAAATCCACAGATTCCGGGGCTGATCTTTGTGACATATATCCGGCGGATCTCCTTGCTACATAAGTCTTGCAGAGTGATATATGTACATGCCAAAGGAAAAGGGCGCACAAAGAAAACGGAGGAAAAAGACCATGTGGCACAAGGGAAGCATCAAAATTAAAAGCCAGATATTCACCTACAGCGCGAAGGTCTACGGGCATCCGAGCGAGGACTACGGAATCGACGGCGGCAAGATCAGCAAGCTTGAGATCCGCTTCGGAGGAATCCCGGTTGCAAGATACGACAGAGGCTGGGACATCGAGCCGGAGACAGAAAACGCGCAGCTTGCGCTTCTTATCATCCTGTACGATCTAAACTGACAAGAAGGCGCTGAACAGAAAGCAAATAAGTTAAATCCGGGAGAGGGAGCCAAGCGGCTCTTTCTCTCGTTCATATACACCACATGGGACAGGATCGCTTCGGCGGTCCTTTTTTGATGGACAGAAAGGAGGTGTTCCCTATGGCAACCAGAGGAAGAAAGCCAACTCCGACCGCAATCAAGGAGCTGGAAGGAAATCCCGGGAAAAGAAAACTGAATGAGAATGAGCCAAAGCCAGAGCGGAAAGCACCTGCCTGT
>NZ_JBQKGW010000075.1:0-631 GCF_052118625.1 Porcincola sp. LCP21S3_C12
CGCCCTCCCACTGCTTGTAAACACAGGGTTTCAGGTTCTTTTTCACTCCCCTCCCGGGGTCCTTTTCACCTTTCCTTCACAGTACTATGCGCTATCGGTCACTAAGAAGTATTTAGCCTTACGGGGTGGTCCCCGCTCTTTCCACCAGGGTTTCTCGTGTCCCGGTGTACTCTGGATCCTGCCATGTCCCTCGTCATTTCGCCTACGGGGCTTTCACCCTCTCCGGCCGGCTTTCCCAAAACCGTTTGACTATGACTCGTTCCAATTCCGCAGTCCGAACCCCGCCGTGCACGCACAGCGGTTTGGGCTCCTCCGGTTTCGCTCGCCGCTACTCCCGGTATCGATGTTTCTTTCTTTTCCTCCGGCTACTTAGATGTTTCAGTTCACCGGGTTCCCCTCCGTACCTTATGGATTGGGGTACGGATACATGAGGGTTGCTCATGTGTGTTTCCACATTCAGAGATCCGCGGATCATGGGATATATGCTCCTCCCCGCGGCTTTTCGCAGCTTATCACGTCTTTCTTCGGCTCTTAGTGCCAAGGCATCCACCCTGCGCTCTTATTGGCTTAACCTTTTTTGTTTCGGCCAATGGTTCTCGTAGCAAGTTTTTCTAACTTCTAATTCAATTAC
>NZ_JBQKGW010000076.1:0-611 GCF_052118625.1 Porcincola sp. LCP21S3_C12
GGAAACCATTCGGAGAGTGTAAAGGCAGAAGGGAGCCTGACTGCGACACCGACGGGTGGAGCAGATACGAAAGTAGGACTTAGTGATCCGGTGGAATGAAAGTGGGATTGCCATCGCTCAACGGATAAAAGCTACCCTGGGGATAACAGGCTGATCACTCCCAAGAGTTCACATCGACGGAGTGGTTTGGCACCTCGATGTCGGCTCATCGCATCCTGGGGCTGTAGTAGGTCCCAAGGGTTGGGCTGTTCGCCCATTAAAGCGGTACGCGAGCTGGGTTCAGAACGTCGTGAGACAGTTCGGTCCCTATCCGGCGCGGGCGCAGGATATTTGAGAGGAGCTGCCCTTAGTACGAGAGGACCGGGGTGGACGGACCTCCGGTGTATCAGCTGCACATCAGGTGCATGACTGGGTAGCCGTGTCCGGCAGGGATAAACGCTGAAGGCATCTAAGCGTGAAGCCCCCCTCAAGATGAGATATCTTAAGACCCCTCAGAGAGAATGAGGTAGATAGGACAGAGGTGGAAGTACAGTAATGTATGGAGCTGACTGTTACTAATCGGTCGCAGGCTTATCCAAAAGGCACAATGGTAAGTGAGTTTGGAAAACGGA
>NZ_JBQKGW010000077.1:0-591 GCF_052118625.1 Porcincola sp. LCP21S3_C12
TTCTTCGGCTCTTAGTGCCAAGGCATCCACCCTGCGCTCTTATTGGCTTAACCTTTTTTGTTTCGGCCAATGGTTCTCGTAGCAAGTTTTTCTAACTTCTAATTCAATTACATTCAAGATTGCTCTTGAAGATAACTTTCCTCGGATGTCTTGTGATTAAACAATTTTTGTTTAATCGGATATTGATCTTGTATGCAGTTTTCAAGGTACGGAAATGGGCTTAAGTAGACTCGAACTACCGACCTCACGCTTATCAGGCGTGCGCTCTAACCTGCTGAGCTATAAGCCCTCCTGTTAGGAGTATATATATTTTTTATTCTGGCGCCCGCCTGTTCTCCCATGCCGTCTCCAGCATAGTACCTTCGGCCGCCCGGCTCTTCACGGTCGTGTTCGGGATGGGAACGGGTGTTTCCTCCGGACGCATCGGCACCAGAAATTCCTGAGCCTTTGATAACTCGACAGTGAAACAACCTCTACTCATACTCTTAGAAAGGAGGTGATCCAGCCGCAGGTTCTCCTACGGCTACCTTGTTACGACTTCACCCCAGTTACCAATCCCGCCTTCGACGGCTCCTTCTTGCGTTAGGCCAC
>NZ_JBQKGW010000078.1:0-552 GCF_052118625.1 Porcincola sp. LCP21S3_C12
ATCCCGACAACTGTGTGCTTCTGCGTTTCATTAAGCGTTTCAAGTCTTTCGATGTAATCCGTAAGATGGGCAAGACACGTTTCCTGGACAGCTATCAGGTCCTCGTCAAGAAGACAAAGGATCGTTTTGCCGGTTCTAAGGGACTTGCTATCTATGAGTTGGTCCTTAACAGTGTTACCACCCGTGGAGAAAATCCCTTATCCGCAATGACTCAGGATCAATGTGTTGATCTCGTATCCACATCTCAGAAAGCTGCCGATGAGATCAATCTTCAAATGCGGATCATAGCAGAGGCCATGCCGGAGTACAAAGTGCTTCGTTCTATGGCCGGCGTGGGGGACCGACTGGGACCGATCATTCTTGGAGAAATCGGTGACATTCGCCGTTTTCACAGTGGCAAAGCACTCAATGCCTATGTTGGCAATGATGCTCCGCCATATCAGTCCGGACAATTCGAGAGCCGGAATCGTCACATCTCCAAACGTGGCAACCCGGCTCTAAGAAAAGCTTGTTTTGAGGTAATGCAGGCTCTCAAACTGACAAAACCTCAGG
>NZ_JBQKGW010000079.1:0-532 GCF_052118625.1 Porcincola sp. LCP21S3_C12
AAAGGAATGGCACAGGCTGGCAAAGAAGATGGAAGCCATCGGTGTCCTCACCGAAGTCGATATGGCTGCCTTTGCTGCATACTGCCAGTCTTACGCAAGATGGAAGGAAGCCGAGGAGTTTATCACAGAGCACGGCACTCTTGTCCGGACACCTTCTGGCTACTGGCAACAGGTCCCGCAGGTCTCCATCGCACAGACCTATATGAAACAGATGGGAAAGTTCGCGACCGAGTTCGGTCTTACGCCTGCTTCCCGGTCCCGCCTCATAGCGGATGCGGGGAATACCGCACCGACTGATGAGATGGAAAATCTGCTGGGAGGTGATTCGTAATGGCAAGCGAGGAACATCCCGCAGATATGCCAAAGCTCACAGACTATCATCCGACTCAGTACATGCTTCCGACTTCACATTACGATCCGGCCAAGGCAGATCGGGCTGTGAAGTTTATCGAGATGCTCCGTCATACCAAAGGCAAGTGGGCTGGGAAGCGGTTCTGGCTTCTCCCGTGGCAGGAGCAGATTATCCGTGACC
>NZ_JBQKGW010000080.1:0-516 GCF_052118625.1 Porcincola sp. LCP21S3_C12
TCTCTCGAAGGATGAGAAGATGATCTACTACGCCCGGTTCAACGTGGACGGGCTTCTTCGCGGTAACTACGCATCCCGCATGCAGGGCTATGCGACCGGTATCAGTAACGGCTTTCTGTGCGTGAACGACGTGCGACGGTTGGAGAACATGGACCTCGTGCCCGACGAAGAGGGCGGGAACCTGTTTCTTGTAAACGGAACCATGACGCCTCTTCGGAGTGCTGGCGCAGCCTACCAGAGCGGTTCTGGAGGTAGTGATCCTCCGGAGCAGGATGAGCCCGATGAAGAACCTGAGGAAGATACCGAAAACAAAAAGCCCCACAGAAGGGGAAGGAGGAACACATGAACAAGTTTTGGAAGTGGGTGCGGAACAAGGCACCGGATGGAGAAGATCCGGATCTTTCAGCACGCACGCTGTTTTTAAACGGAACCATTGCTTCGGAGAGTTGGTTTGACGATGACGTCACGCCAGCTCTTTTTAAGTCTGACCTTGATTCCGGGAAAGGACCGATCACG
>NZ_JBQKGW010000081.1:0-505 GCF_052118625.1 Porcincola sp. LCP21S3_C12
CAAATGCAGCGGCAGGCTTGCCACCGCTTCTGCCAGCACTCGGACGCAGGCATACACAGCGGTCACCTGCATGGAGCTCCGTTCTGTTACGGTCTTTCCGGATGAGGTGTGCCCGTAGTAAGCGCGGTAGACACTGCCGGATGTTGCATCCTTCGGATCCGCTCTTGCCTTCCTTCTGTGAAATAAATCCCGAAATCCCATGTGTCATACTCCTATCTCTGCCGCTGTCCGCAGCAGTTCTTCCACGGAAAAAGGCACCCACCGTCTTGGTGAATGCCCTGTTCGTTCCTGTTTGTTTCTGGTTTATTTTACGATCCCGATTCTCTCGACCTTGCCCTTCCAAAGCTCCTCGAAGGTTGCTCCCGTGAGATCTGTCTGGAATTGAAGTTCAAGTTTCAGCTGTGCTTCGAACCGGTTGTTTCCCTGTGCTGTGGTGTAGGTGTTTCCGTCTTTAATGAATCTGTAGCTTGCTTTCGTCATGGCCTTGTCCTCCGTTTTGTTTGTG
>NZ_JBQKGW010000082.1:0-495 GCF_052118625.1 Porcincola sp. LCP21S3_C12
GTGCAGTCCAAAAGTCAATCATCATGGACTGCAATGGAGATGGAGAGATTCGAACTCTTGACCCCCTGCTTGCAAGGCAGGTGCTCTCCCAACTGAGCTACATCCCCGCTTCTTCTTTTTTTATTCTGGCGCCCGCCTGTTCTCCCATGTCGTCTCCAGCATAGTACCTTCGGCCGCCCGGCTCTTCACGGTCGTGTTCGGGATGGGAACGGGTGTTTCCTCCGGACGCATCGGCACCAGAAGCACTGAGCACTTAACGAGGTCTCACCGAGTTTAGTGCGAAGGCTGTTCTTCGAACGTATGTGAGAAGAACTTCCTTGTGAAAACGCGGTGTGATAAAGCAGTCCTCGCTTAATCACTCAACAGTGAAACAACCTCTACTCGTACTCTTAGAAAGGAGGTGATCCAGCCGCAGGTTCTCCTACGGCTACCTTGTTACGACTTCACCCCAGTTACCAATCCCGCCTTCGACGGCTCCTTCTTGCGTTAGGCCAC
>NZ_JBQKGW010000083.1:0-484 GCF_052118625.1 Porcincola sp. LCP21S3_C12
CGACGAAAACGTAGGCATTGACAATTTCGCCGGTCGCAGGATCGGTGAAATGAGCCGGATCTCCGGCCCAGTCGACTTCCACACGTTCACCAGGTTTTCGGTTGATGTGCATTGTTGCACGCCGTTTCTCCTCGTCCTGCTGGATGTAATAGCAGAACTGGGAATACATCAGCGGCTCATCGCCAGCCAGCTGGCATTCGTTGACATACTCGGTCCAAAGCAGCTTCTTGGTTACGCCGTTTCGCATCAACTCCTTTCTGACGCGGTTATAATCCGGCAGCCTTTTGTGGCTGTCAGTTACTGGAGGATAAAGGATCTTCTTCAGGTCCGCATTGGTTACATTTGCGGACAGCGGCCAGGTAAGGCCATGATCCTCAGCCCTCTGTAATACTTCGGAAACAGTGTTCCGGGAACACGAAGCAGCAAGAGCTATATTTCTCTCGCTGTACCCCTGGCTTTTCAGCCGGAGGATTTCTCTGTAGTT
>NZ_JBQKGW010000084.1:0-410 GCF_052118625.1 Porcincola sp. LCP21S3_C12
TTCGGTACTCTGTATCTTAGCAATTTCAATAAGTCTATTAAGCTCAACGGGCTTTTGGCGTAAATACAGCTCCTGCTTTCCCTTATACTCATGAATCTTTGAAATATAAGACATTATTTCATTGTCCCAAGTCCTATCTGCAAGATAAGAATAATCAAACTGTTTCATTGGCTAATACTCCTTTCTCCCAAGGAAAATCATTATCACCCAATTCACCATTTATTTTGGGAGATATTTATAACTGTTGGGAGAATAAATCCTACTCCCAATTATGCCGTTCTTTCTCCCAAATTACAACAAATTTTGGGATTTATTTATATTTTTCATCATCTCCCTTCTCTGTTCTTTAACCTTGGCCGATATCCTTCTCGGCTTACGATAACTAACGTACTGTTTAGGCATGGAATAGG
>NZ_JBQKGW010000085.1:0-391 GCF_052118625.1 Porcincola sp. LCP21S3_C12
CGGATCAGATTCCATCCATTTCATCGAATTCGAAGCAGCGTAACCTCTCTCCGCGGGTATCCAAAGTTGTTCGTGATTTTGGGAGAGGCTTTGTTGAGCAGACACTAATTATTCTTCGAAGGTTATTTTTTAGATTAACTATTAGGCGTATTTTATAGTGTCAATTCATATTATTTTAACCTTCCAAAGCACGTTAATACATGTGTTTTACTATGTCAATATGTATGGATAATTATTCTATGCAATAAGGCTATGTATGCATTAAAAAACCACCCTGACTTTAAAATGCTGTGCTACCCGTCAAGAGGACAGTGAATAATTAAAAAGTTTTGTGCCGCCAGTCGAATGATCGACTGGCGGTATTCTTATGCCGCTACATAATAGTTCTCAT
>NZ_JBQKGW010000086.1:0-385 GCF_052118625.1 Porcincola sp. LCP21S3_C12
GCAATCCCACTTTCATTCCACCGGATCACTAAGTCCTACTTTCGTATCTGCTCCACCCGTCGGTGTCGCAGTCAGGCTCCCTTCTGCCTTTACACTCTCCGAATGGTTTCCGACCATTCTGAGGGAACCTTTGAGCGCCTCCGATACCCTTTCGGAGGCGACCGCCCCAGTCAAACTCCCCGTCTGACATTGTCCACCCGCCGGATTACGGCGGCGTGTTAGAAACCCAGTGACACAAGGGTGGTATCCCAACAGCGGCTCCGTGGATACCTGAGTACCCACTTCTCTGCCTCCCACCTATCCTGTGCATGCATCACCGAATCCCAGCATCAAACTGGAGTAAAGCTCCATGGGGTCTTTCCGTCCTGGCGCGGGTAGCCAGCAT
>NZ_JBQKGW010000087.1:0-367 GCF_052118625.1 Porcincola sp. LCP21S3_C12
GTAGTTTGTGATCTGTGCGACCGTGAATCCATCGGCGGCCATCTCGAAAATCTCCAGCACACGGCCTGCATCCTGATCCGGCACGATCTCGCCGTCCTCGTTCTTCGTGTATCCGAACACCCGCTGGATCTGCTGGATGGGCTCCTGTACTTGTACCTTCCGCTGAATGGCCATCCTGGTCCCGAGCCGGTTTGCCTCGCTCTCCGCCTGACCGAATGCGGCAAAGAGCGTCATGAGAAGCTCGCCGCCTTCTCCTAGCGTATTGATTCCCTGAAGCTCAAAGTACACCCCGATGCCGCGCTCCTTGAGAAGTCTTGTGGCATCCAGAACGATCCCAGTGTTCCGGGCAAAGCGGGTGATGGACTTT
>NZ_JBQKGW010000088.1:0-343 GCF_052118625.1 Porcincola sp. LCP21S3_C12
CTTTGCAAACGGCGCAGCACCTTCCGGTGTGCTGGAACACCCCGGCATTCTGAAGGATCCGGAAAAGGTCCGGGACAGCTGGCAGGCAGCCTTCGGTGGCAGCCAGAACGCTGGGAAGGTCGCAGTTCTGGAAGAGGGGATGAAATATTCGCCGATCTCCATCAACCCGCAGGAAGCACAGTTCTTGGACACTCGGAAATTTCAGATCGATGAGATTGCACGTATCTTCCGCGTGCCTCCGCACATGATCGGAGACCTGGAACATGCGACATTCAGCAATATCGAAGAGCAGAGTCTGGAATTCGTGACCTACAGCTTACAGCCTTGGCTCACCCGGATCGAG
>NZ_JBQKGW010000089.1:0-327 GCF_052118625.1 Porcincola sp. LCP21S3_C12
CGATGCGTCCGGAGGAAACACCCGTTCCCATCCCGAACACGACCGTGAAGAGCCGGGCGGCCGAAGGTACTATGCTGGAGACGGCATGGGAGAACAGGCGGGCGCCAGAATTTAAAAAAATCAAACAGTGCTTCAGGATTCCAAGTGTATATCGCATAAGATAGCGGGAAAGAATTTGGAGTCTTGAATGACTGGTTGATTCGATCAGTCAGCCGCACCTTGAAAACTGCATACAAGATCAATATCCGATTAGACAAAAATTGTTTAATCACAAGACATCCGAGGAAAGTTATCTTCAAGAGCAATCTTGAATGTAATTGAATTAGA
>NZ_JBQKGW010000090.1:0-323 GCF_052118625.1 Porcincola sp. LCP21S3_C12
CACAAATAGCATCGATTGCAGATGGCGTCTCGTATGGCTCAAGTGGCTTAAACAAAACTACTTTCTCACCTGTTTCAAGTACCATGTCAATTTCATTAGGTGTCGTTTTAAACTGCCCACCATAATTCAGATTCGTATATTTCAACAAATCTCTGTGCATTTGAAGAATATAATTACTACGAACCGGTATAACATCATAGTTTTCATGGACGAGATTCAGCACATTGCGATAACCAAGGATTTCTTCCTCATCCCTATTCTTTGGTGTTGTTTTATCTGCCACAAGCTGCTTCAATCTAGCATTTGTAGTGATAATACCTTCA
>NZ_JBQKGW010000091.1:0-315 GCF_052118625.1 Porcincola sp. LCP21S3_C12
AGTTTGGGAAGTTCATCTGTAGAGTCAGCCTTAAAGAAACTTGTTGAAGATGGAACTTTAGTGAGAATTGGAGCAGGCCGCAAAACTCTTTATGCACGAGCTGATGCCATTGCTGAGTAAATTTAAGAAAATCATATAGGTGATTTTTGCAACAGGTTGTTGCAAAAATTGGATGTAAACCGTCAGTCGATAGATTGGCGGTTTTTATATGCTCTTTTTTAGAAAAAATGTGAAAGTTGGTCTGGCGTGACTGTGGAAAGGCTTTTCTGTTTTTCACGAATTCCAAACATGGTACACTAAGTAACGAAATGGTGT
>NZ_JBQKGW010000092.1:0-309 GCF_052118625.1 Porcincola sp. LCP21S3_C12
AACTCCCCAGCTCTTCACCACCTCGTCAGGGATGGAAACGCCGGGGCAGAAGTCGCTGCTGAATCGCTCTTTTCCTGAGCATACCCAGCGGTTCTTCCCTCCGGTGTAGGATCGCATCAGCTTATTTCCACACTTTGCGCAGTAGAGCTGATCCTTATAAGGAAATGTCTCCATGGGCAGTCTCTTCTCCGGTTCCTTCTTTGGCAACTTCCGGACGCCGAGTGCCTTCTGGGCTTTCTCCCAGAGATCATTCGTCACGATCGGCGGATGATTCTCTTTGTAGTAGACCATGGTGTGTTCCCCGGTATT
>NZ_JBQKGW010000093.1:0-307 GCF_052118625.1 Porcincola sp. LCP21S3_C12
CCATGAGGCGCTGGAAAATCCCGCCGAGGAAGCAGTGTTCAAGCAGCTGAGACTCAACATGTGGGTATCTAGTACGACCGCCTTCATTCCGGAGCAGGTCTTTGATCAGGGCAATGAGCCGATTGATCTGGACAGTCTCCGGGGAAGGGAATGTTACGGTGGACTCGATCTTTCCAGCACCGGCGACATCACCGCACTGGTTCTGATGTTCCCGCCTCGGGATGAGACGGAGAAATACATCTGCCTGCCGTTCTTCTGGGTGCCGGAAGATACGATTCCGATACGCGTGAGACGTGCATCGGTTCCG